>CBDVAV010000153.1:0-8796 GCA_965372055.1 uncultured bacterium
AAACTATTGAATTACAAAAAAATTAAATCTATTTGTAAATCACCACGGCGCTTTTACTTTATATTATTGGTGATTAAATTCAACACGACTCATTGTCACTCTCTTTGATTGAGGTTATTGGTGGAAATGGAAAAAGCCCAGCTTATTCATTTGAAGAGGCCATCGGTAAAGGGAGTGTGAGCTCTTTGTTCACCTGGACTCCCCAGTGTAATGAATTGGAAGCAAACCTTGAGCCGGTATCATATATTTTCAGGTTTTTGGCAGAAGATGATGCATGCAACACGGCTCAATCTGATACCATGGACATCAGAATTACCTTGAAGGACCTGGTGGTAAATAATGATGTGTTCCTTCCTCCCAACGTGTTCACCCCAAATGGGGATACTAAAAACGATTTTTTTGAATTGTCTTCATTGGCAGTTCCCGATGAGATGAGGCTGCCTGAAGATAATTGTTATAACAGTTTTGAAGAAATCAAAATATTTAACCGATGGGGCAAAGAGGTTTACAGCAGTAACGAACGTGGCTTTAAATGGAGTGGCAAGGATAGGCTTCCGGGGGTATATTACTATCACATGGTATTTTCCAAGTTTCAATATAAAGGCACAGTATCGATTTTAAAGTGAGATGTGAGACACGAGACCCAAGATTAGAGATGTCGACCGAGAATACAAAACTGACAACTGACAAGTCATTAGCGAAGCATAATTGGTTTGATGTTTTTAGCCTTGGTATAAGCCGTTTGGTGGTTCCATTTGATCTTGAGCCAGACATCATTTTTCTCCATAATGGTTACTTTGTGGCCCTGGCCAAGGATATCAATTACGTCCGATCCTGAAGAAGGCCCTGACATAATATAAGCGTGTGAGGTGTTGATTATACCCTGGTGGTTGTCTTTGCCAAAATTGATCAAGTAAAAGAAAATGGCCAGAAGAAAAACATATAAAATGGCAGGAGTGGTGGCTTTTTTATTCTTCTTTATTTTTTGGTAGACAATTATAGCGAACACTAAAACGGATAGGGCAAAAGTCAATATAAGTATATAATTGAAATACTTGTGATAGTAATTGATCAGAAGCTCAAATTGAGAATACTCATATCCTGAAATCCCATTTTTAGCGGCCATCACTTTCATCTTTTCCAGTACATTGTGGTTGTTGATTTGGATGTAGTACAAGTTCAGATAGAACAATGCATTGCTGTAATCTTCCAGGCCTTCTTTGATATATGCCATTTTGAGCAACATGGCAGGTGAGGTTTTTTCCCCTATTTCAAAAATCGACTCATAGATCATGAATGATTCTGTGTATTTTTTGGCCTCAAAAAGGGAGTCGGCAATTAGCAGGCTTTCTTCCAATTTCTGTGCATTAGCGGTATTTTGCAATGCCAGAAATGTTATCATAACCAAGAGAATAAATTTAGAAACCAACTTTTGTAAATTATACATATCCTTCTACCTTTGCAGTCGCAAATAAAAGAACGGGGAACATCAATTCCAAGTTTCTTTAATTGGTAATTAAAAGATTCCTTAGCTCAGCTGGTAGAGCAACGCCCTTTTAAGGCGTGGGTCCTGGGTTCGAGCCCCAGAGGGATCACGAAGCAGCCCCGATTTGGGGCTTTTTTATTGCTTTTGAGCACCGAAATGTACATTATCGTACAATCCCACAACCACCCACTAGCTCATTCTAGATCAATAGCGCTCAAAAAAGTTATTAACACTCTTGAATGATAACATTCAATCATTATCAGGTATAATATCAACAAATAATAACTTTATCGAATCCTTACACGTATATTATCAACAAATGATAACATAATAATAAATATGAAAGGCAATTCACTTGGTGAATTTGAAGAATTGGTGGTACTGACCTTATGCGTTTTATATCCTAATGCTTATGGTGTCGCAATCAAAGATGAGATAAAAGAGCGTACTGGCCGCAATACATCCTTAAACGGAGTACATATCGTGCTCAGTCGGCTGGAGACAAAAGGATTTTTGACAAGTAAATTTGGCAATGCAACTAAGGAACGTGGTGGTAAACCCAAGAGGTTTTTCACTATTTCCAAGTTAGGCTCTAAAGCTTTAATAGAAAGTAGGAAAATCCGTAGTGAACTATGGAAAGAAATTCCAGAATTCGTCTTACAAGGAAATAAATAACAACATTTTATTAATTATCGACGCCAAGAACAACATACAGCCCCCAAAGTGGCCGAATAAAATTCTTCACAAATTAGTTAGCAAGGATTTGTTGGATGCGATAGATGGAGACCTCAATGAAGAGTACCAAAAACTAATCTTGGAGAAAGGACGGGCTAGGGCCAGAAGGTTTTATTTCATTGAAGTACTAAGGCTTGGTTATTGATAAAATTACTCAATGAAGGAGTATCCTTTAGATATACTCTCAATTATCCTGATCCTGGGAGTGGTACAGGGAGTAATTCTTATTTCCCTTTTACTTTTTAGAAGTAAGAACAATGTTTCTAATCTGATATTTGCTTTTTTGCTTATGGTTTTGATCTGGTTTCAATTGGAATTCTTATCAATACGCCAGTTAATAATTTCAGATCTCGATTTATTATATGGTACACGATATGGAGCTTGGTTTGCACTAGGTCCACTTTTATATCTTTATATTCTCTCATACACAAGTCAAAATTTCAGGTTGACCTGGAGGCATCTTCTTTCCTTTTCCCCTTTTTTAATATTTACCCTAATTATTCCTTTAGTATTAAACGATTTGGTTCCTGAAAGGGGGAAATATTATGGAATGCTAGCAGTAATTAAATTTCCAAAATTAGGAATTAATATTGCTCAAATTACGTATGGGTTGGTTTTTTTGTTTCAATTTATTCATGCTTCTATATACATAATGCTATCATTTCATTTGGCCAGAAAATTCTCCCGGGTTATAAAAAATAACTGTTCAAATATTCACTATGAATGGCTTATTACTACCACTTTTATTACATCCCTAATCCTTATTTCTTCCATCGGGTTCTTTGCTATTTTATTTTTTTCAAAATTTTATGAGCGGTGGATGGATCATATTTATGTAATTCCAGTGACAGTCATCATTTATTGGATGGTTTATAATGTGTTTAAACAACCTGAAATTCTGCAAAAAAATCTAATATTAATGGTTAATTCTATCAAATATGGAAAGTCATCATTGACCGTTGAAAATGCAGAATTGATTCATTCCAACCTATTGAACTTCCTTAAGCTGGAAAAACCATTTTTAGACAACGAACTTAGACTTTCATCGCTATCAGATCGTCTTTCGGTTTCACCACACCATCTTTCACAAGTAATTAATGAAAAATTACAAGTCTCATTTTATGATTTAATAAATCAATATCGGGTGGAAGAAGCTAAAGAAAAACTAAAGAATTTTTCAGGTAAGAAAACGATTTTGGAAATTGCTCATGAAGTTGGATTTAATAATAAGGTTTCCTTTAACACTTATTTTAAAAAATATACCGGTATGACCCCAAAGAATTTTATCAAATCTAATTATCCAAGATAGAAAGATAGAAAAAAAGTTAATCCCGATCAGGATTGTCGACAGGCAAAATCTTATGCCTTTCCTTTGAAAATATTTACTCTAAATCATAATAATATGAAAAAAGATTTGACCTGTATACTGCTGATAATTTTTATTGGAATTACATTTCCAGCTAAAACCCAAATAAAAGCCTACCCAATTGATTCTTGGCATTCTAGAATCGGATTTTCAATTAAGTTTGCTAATTTAATGAATGTTTACGGTAATTTTAATGATTTTAAGGGAACGGTGTTGTTTGATGAAGAAGATACATCCAAACTATCAGTGACCATAATAATTAATGCCAAAAGCATAAACACCGGAGTTGATATGCGAGATGACGATTTGCGAAAGTCGTCTTATTTTGATGTTGAGAAATTCCCGGAATTTCGATTTTACAGTAAACGAACACGCAGAAATGGCAATGGATACCAGTTAATTGGTGATCTCACCATGCATGATTTAACTAAAGAAATTGAAATCGCATTTACAGTCATTCATAGTGAGCAGAAAGACCCTTGGAAGAATTATAGAATATCCTTGGGCGGCAATTTAGTGCTAAATCGAACGGATTTTGAAATTGGTGAAGGGAAGAACTTCATAGCTAAAGAAGTGATGATAGAATTATTGATTTCAGCTCGAATTTTAAATACCGAGACCATTGGTATGTTTAACCGGCCTTTCGGAAATCAGATTTTTAGTAAAATTAAAGATGAGGGTATAGAAGCAGTAAAACAATATTTTTTCTTTCTTAAAGAAAAAAAAGACCCGGATGCTTTAGATCCCTTTAGCATAAAGTTGATGTACCTAAAACTTAACCAGTCAGGAATGCTCACTGAAGCAACTGAGATTTGCAAGTTAGGAATAGAAGTTTATCCAGAACGTGCAGCATCTCATAGCTTATTAGGATATGCATATTATGAAAATGGGGAAATTGAGAATGCTAAAAAAGCCTTTCAGAAAGCATTGGAGTTAGATGATGATAATACGCTTGCTATTGAAATGACAAAATATCTAAATTCAGAATAATTATCCACCTGTTGTAGGATTTGAGTTGGCAATTATGAAATTTCCTTTTCGTCTACTTTATTATCTTAAGTATAATCGACATACTCTTTAATTTAAGGGTAACTCCGGTGATGCCGTCATTTTGATCGCGTTGAAAATTCAGCAAGAAGCCATCCTCTGCTACAATAAAGCTGTCATTGCCAATTGGGACCAATGCCTTGATAACAGCAGCATCTCCAAGGATGAAAAACAACCTTCCCCCTAGCTTTTCAACCTGCCATTGTGTTCCGGATTCGTTTTCATAGATTCCCTCGAAGTTTTCCAATTGAGCGGAAGTAAGCTGGACAGTTGGGTATTGCACCCTAAGCTCGTTTTCCTCTGGCCTCTCGGATGTAAACAATAAATCAGCCCAAATCTTTACTTCATCGCCGAGAAATATCTTATCTATCATGGTTTCTATGACACCAATGCCAAAATCCGACCTTTTAATAGTTATAGGTCCAGCCTTGATCACCATCAGCTTCTTCTTTTTGTCTTGTCGTTCGGCAACAATCTGAAAGGGTAATTCCATGGGTTTACTGACATCTTTGATGGTGAGGGTTCCACTAAAATATAATTCTCCTTTGCGCATGAAGAGTTGCTTACTCCTGAAAATGAGGGCAGGAAATTCCTTTGTGTGCATAAATTCAGATGAATGCAGATCTATGTCCCTGTTGATCATGGCGGTGTTTAAACTGCTGGTCTTCACCACAAAATGTACCTTGGATTGGCTAAGGTCATCGGGATTGTACAGAAACTCTCCAAAGTAATCATCGGCCCGGCCAGTGAGCTCCATTATTTCGATATACTTAAGGTTGAAATTTACGGAAGAATGCAGTCTATCTATATAGAAGCGCTCTATGGTTTGTTGTGCCAACACCCATCCCGGTAACATGCAGGCCAAGAAAATAATTTTTCTCATAATTTCTTTAAGTAGAGTAAATATTTTCAAAGGAAAGGCATAATATTTTGCCTGTCGACAATCCTGATCGGGATTTACTTTTTTCTATCCTGGATAATTAGATTTGATAAAATTCTTTAGGCAGTGTAAGTAAAGTGGGGGATAAAATAAGAATTACTGCTCAGTTGATTGATGTGGAAAGTGAAGCACACATTTGGTCTAACAAGTATGATCGTGAGGCAGCGGATATTTTTGCCATTGTGGATGAGGTAGCTCAAAGTATAGTGGAATCATTGATGAGTGAACTTTCTGTGGAAGAGGTGGGTAAATTCAAAATGTTATACCAACCAATTAGTGAAGCATATGAGTATTTCTTAAAAGCAGAGAATATCCATGGAGAATTTTTCGCAACCGGAAATAATGAACTCTTTTTGATGGCAGAAGGGGTATCAAAATTTGCCCCATTTGACCCGCAATTTTAGGTTATTTTTGAGATCATCAAAAGGCTACACTTTGAGTTCTATCGCTCGCTTTGCAAAAGTAGAATCTCTAGTTTAAATGGCTTCCAAGTATAATCCTGTAGTTTTTACTTACTCCTTTGATGTAATATAGTCAAGGGGTTTCAATCATGAGTTTAAAAAGTCTCATAATAATGGTCTCATTTTTATGAATTATGTTATTTAAAAAATAGTTAAATTACGGGAGTTCTATGTAGCTTTCCTTGCTCATACAGATTTCTTAATTCTGTCGTTGAAAAACGATGACCTTTTCCAATCAGGACTAATGAACAATCTAATTGATACCATTCTTCTGCAGAGCATAACACTAGATAGTTTTACAAATCAAGTTACCAAATTTCGTTTCATTTAAAAGAACATTCAGAACCTCTTTAATGACCTCTATCTCACTTAAATTTTGATCAATATTTGTATTAACATTTAAACTTTGTCATCAGTCATTACATCAATACCTCTCTGGTTGGCGATCTACTTCTTTTCACAACACTCTACTTTCATGTTCTGTTTTAACCTCTCTTTCCTTGCATTTTCCTTTTCAATTCTGAATTTATCTCTTGCAGGTACTTCTCCTTCCAGTCCCTTAAAATGACACTTATTAGAATAGTGATATTAATGTTGATAAATTGGCCTTGGTTTGCAGTATTGATAGAATGCCCCAATATTGGGACTTGGTATTGTGAAATCATCTGATGTTGTGCAGTGCAGAGCAACGTTACCTGACATACAACATTTGATACTTACCTTTTCAATTACTAACTTTAATAGTGGGTCAATCTAATCACACTACTCAAAGAAAAATTGGTAAAACTCTCCTTGTTTATCTTGGTAGTGCCTGGGTATTTATAGAAGCAATCAATTTTTTGATTGATAAATATCACTGGGATACGGAGGTACTTGATATCATTATCCTGCTTGTGATATTTGGACTCCCTGCATCAGTAATTTATGCGTGGTTTTATCAAAGGTTCACAAGAAAAGCAATCTTTCTTCATTTGTTAAATGGGTTAGTAGCTATATCAGTGATTAGTTATGACCTCATAAACCCTGACAGTATCGACCCAACTCAACTACGGCTTCTTAGATTTCAAGACGATCAAAAAGAGCTTGCCAAAACGATCAGATCAATTGCCATACTTCCATTTGCCAATTACACAGGTGATTCAAGTCAAGTGTACCTTGTTTCTGGAATGCACGATGCACTAATAGGTGAATTGGGACAAATAGGAACCATTAGGGTAATATCGAAAACCTCCACATTACAATACGCAAATTCACAAAAGACAATCAAAGAAATAGCTTCTGAATTAAATGTGGATGCTATAATAGAAGCATCAGTACTTAGTACAAGTGATAATATCAGGGTTCAACTCAAATTGATCAATGCCTTTCCTGAAGAACAGCAGCTTTGGTCACAAACCTTTGATTCAGACATGAGCAATATCCTGAATTTCTATAGCCGGGTAATAAAGAATATTGCAAATGAAATACAATTAACACTTTCACCTGAACAGCAAACCCGACTTGATAAAAAAAGGCAGGTTAACCCGGAAGCCTATGAGGCATACTTAAAGGGTAAATACAGTATTGGATTACTCACAAAAGAAGGAATAGAAGCGGCAATGGGTTATTTTCAGAAAGCCATAGAAATTGACCCTGAATATGCTCCTGCTCATGCCGGTTTAGGAGGTATCTGGGCAGTTTTGAAGCAAATGGATTTTGTTTCTCCGGATGAAGCAGATCCTAAAATACAAGAGCATTTGGCCAAGGCCCTTGCAATTGACAGTACTCTGGCGGAAGTCTATTACTGGAATGCAATTAAAAAGGTTGGGACCGATTTTAATTGGGAAGGAGGCGAACAAGCATTTCTCAAGTCCCTGGAGTTGAGTCCAAATTTTTCAGAGTGCCGGGCTTTGTTCTCACACTTGTTAATGTGTCTTTCCAGATGGGATGAATCAAAGGTTCAAATGATGCAAGCACTGAAAAATGATCCAAATAATCCATTCATTAAGGTTTTACACCTAGTGCTGCTCTTGAACTCAGAGGAGTATGACTCGGTTATCGTTAAAGCTATTCCCGAGCAAAAAACTATGCCCACCAACCCGCTGGTTAATCTAGTTTTGCTCGTTTCCTATACCCAGACGGAGCAGTACGATCTAGCTATCGAGCAAGTGAAATTGAAAGTGGAATTGGAGGCCGATACCTCTCTGTCTGCATATATTGAAGATTTATATAAGGAGAAAGGATTTAAGGAGGCAATGAATGAAACTGCCAAGACCCTCGAAAGCTTAGATGGGGTATATGTATCTGCGACAACTTATCAAATGTTTTATGCTATGGCCGGAAACAAAGATAAATTTTTGGACTGGATTGAAATGGGCTACATCAGAAGAGACCCTGATATGCCATACATCGCCATAATACCTGTTTTTAAGCCCTACCGCAATGAACCGCGCTTCATTGAAATTGTAAAGAGAATGAATCTGACATTTGACAAATTAGAATAACATACGACAGGTAACTATAGACTATGCAGTGCACAACACTACATAGTTTTATAATACTAGTTACCAAATTTCGTTTTGTTTCAAAGAACGCTCTTAGAGCCTTTTTAATGACCTCTATCATACTTAGGTTTTCACTTGTATTTTGTATTTGTTAGTAATCTTTGTCATCATTCAATTCATCAATTCCTCTTTGATGGGTGATCTATATCTTTTCACAACCTCTACTTTCATGTTCTGTTTTAACCTTACTTTTTTAGCTATTTCCTTTCCAAATTTGA
>CBDVAV010000154.1:0-8671 GCA_965372055.1 uncultured bacterium
GTTCATTTAAAGAACTATAACCTTAATCCTTCAAGTAGTTGCCAAGCTTTTTATCAGAGCGCACACCAAAATCTTTTCCATATTTCTTTTCAATAGTCCCCATTTTAGTATCAGCTCTTTTCTTTCTAATCGGTTTTCTTTTACTCATATCTCAATTTTATTAGATCTTTTTGTCCAAACGATTTTTAACTCCATCCAAACTTAGCCCTGATTTCAGTCATAACAGCTTCGTGATCTACTAGATTTGAATCATTTTCACTTTCGCTTAGACTCAATTCAATTTCATTTTTTTGTTGATCTGTTAAATTTTCAAAAAGTTGACTCTCAGAAAAATTTGAACGACTATCAAGTATATTATAAACCTGTTCAAGGAGCTTTTCATCCTTGGTTGTGTTGATTATTTGAATGATCTTATTTTTAATTTTCTCTTTCATACTTAAAGGTACAAAGTTTCATTTGTTTTTAAATTAGGAACAAAACCGTTCCGCAATATTTGGGCATTTTGCTTTGTCTTGTTAAATACCTTATGGATACCCTACACCCCCGTCTCCCTGGTCTGTGAACATCAAGCAAGACCGATTTCGAAATTTAATATCTCTTGGCTGATTTACCAGAATCCACCTGTATCCATCGTAGAATGACCCTTTGTAATTTATCTATTTGTTGGGCTTCACTTTCACTCAGCCGTAACCTGAATAGATAAGTTTAACGCATTAGCCACAAGAGCAAAATTGGAAATTCGAATATCTTCCCCATTTTCTATTCTTGAGATGTACGGTCTTTTCTTTCCAATAAGTTCAGCCAAGTCTTTTTGGCTCATTTTTAATTCTTTCCTTCTATTCTTTATGATCTCTCCAAAGTAAAAGGAAAAAGCCCCATCTCTAAACATTTCCCTTGATTCAGTCCCACGTTTGCCGTAACGTTTGTCCAATAACTCATTAGCACTTATTGACTTTTTCATGACTCTTTATTTTCGTCTAAATATTCTTTTAAAATGTTCTCAGCCTGTTTAATGGCTTTTTTGTAATCTTTGGTTGATTTCCAATCCTAATCTAAGTCTTTAACAGCGGTGCCCGTAATTTTAATTTTTCCACCAAAGGGCAAAGCTTCTGCTTGGTAAATTGTCCTGGCTGGTCGTTTACCCTCTGGAAACAACTCAATGTATAATCGGTTTATTTCAGGCAGGTCATTTAAATTATCAAAGGCAATATCAATAAAAACAACGTCATCTTTATTGAATCCAGCGTTTTTCAATACAGCAAAAAAGTTTGAAAATGCAAGTTGTGCTTCCTCTAGTGTACTTCCAGGGACATAATTGCCATCAATATTTACAGACAATTGCCCACTAACAAAACACATATTGTTTACAACCACTGCGTGACTAATAGGATTGGACCATTTTGGCAGTCCTTCTCCATCTACAATATATTTTTTATTGCTCATAAAGTATTTAAAATAATTGCTAAAAGTTTAATAAACTGCGTTTGAGGCATCGTTAATTGGCAGTCACGTCTTCTTAATTGATTGATTTAATTTTTCTTCACCACTAATTTGCCAGCAAAATAACCCATTGGAATATAAGCCCCACCTAAGTCCATAATAGTGAACCAGATTGGAGAAGGAAGCATAATAGTATTGGCAATTCCTCCTATTAGGAAAGCGGCACCAATGCCCAATGCAAATTTCATTTTATGGTTCATAGCTAATCTTCCCGCTAAAAAAGCACCGGAAAATGTTCCAAGAGCATGAGCTAAAAATGGGAAAATAAAATGTTTGGGTTTGAATAAATGCATGGATTCTTTTAACCCTTCCATGGTGGTAACATCGGCTCCATCGGGAGGTGGAATTATTGAACCACTTATCATGATGATTCCCATATTCACGACACTACCGAGGACTAAACCTGAAATGACGGCTAAAATATTTTTGACAGTTGAATTCATAATCGATTGATTGTTATATTTTAATTATACCTAAAGGTTATAAAAAAAATCTATTTTAATTCGTTTGACAGGCTCCCTTTGGTAATCTTTCCGATTCTTTCGTCGTTACTAAGTACCAATTCACACGCTTTAATTACCAGTGTTTCAAATTCGTCATCAAAAGCAGATAGAAGCAACCATTTATTATTGGATTTTTTGTCATTATTTAGCTTTTGTCCCTGGTTGATAGAAGGTAGATCTTTAGCAAGGGATTCATAATCTGAAGGAGTGGTTAAAGCTACCAAATACCATTCAGTTCTTTTTTGTCATTTCTATCCCTTAAAAAGAAATAGACCTTATTACCAATATAAAGTAGAAAACACCCAAACATTGGTTTAACAATAACTTCTTTGGTAGATAAATAATCTAAAATAAATTCAAAAGGCATGTTGTGGTTTTTACTGACCATCAGTTTCTGATAAAATCAATTCACAACCTGTTAACGGGTGGCATTTCTTGATTTAATATAAGTCTCAGGTGTAAAAACGCCCAATTCACTACTCTTATAATCCTTTAAATTTCTAGTTAGAATCAAATCAATGTTCCCATCATTTACAGCTGAGTAATTTTGTAAAGCATCTTCAAAATCCTTAAATCTTGAATTCATTGCATTCTGAATAACTTTTCTGTCCATTTGTAGGACTTCCGTAATTTCCAATAATTTTTTAAGCTTCTCTATTACCTTTTCATGCTTTGCTGTTCGACGTAGCAAATAATAAATATTGCTATAAATCAAAGATGTCAAAAATCCGCTGATCTTCCCTGATTCGCACATTGATAGAATGACTGTAGAATATTCAGCAAAAGGTTTTCTATCAAAGAAGGAGTCTAATATAACATCAGAATCAATTAAAACTCTATCCATGTTATAAATACTTTTCAGTTAGGGCTTTGGTTAATTCTTTTTTATAATCAAAGTCCTTTGGTGCTTTGAAAGAACCTCTCAATGAATCTGCGATTGGAGTTGATTCCGATTTAACAACATCTCCCTCTCTTACTATTGCTTTAAAATAGTTCTCCACAATATCTGATAAGCTACGTCCCTTTGCTTTAGCATACTCTTTTGCTTTTTCTATCAGAGCTTGTTCAATAGTCAGTGTTAATTTAGTATTCATCTCTCGTCTTTTTATAATTTAATTCCTTTTATAAAGATACAAGATTTTTCAGGAACGTGCAATTTTATCATATTTTACACGTGCTACTTAATCCTGATTTTCCCAAGGGATGCTTTTGGCTAATGCGGGGCTATTTGTTATTGCCGTTTATTTTCATTCAAGAGGTTTTAAAAAAAGGCGGGCAAATCCATCAAATTTCTTGAAACCATTTTGCTATTTCTTTGCCAATCAGGTGTGGGTTATCTTCCTGGATATAGTGAATCCCTTTCCCAGCATCAACCATTTTTGTATTAGGAAAACTATTCTTGATATAATCAACTTCTCTTTCTTTAATAATTGCTCCTGGGTGAACATACAAACACAGTTTTGGAATATCTGACTTTGTCAGCCATTGGTTATATGCCGCAATTATTTCATGAACTCGCCTTGGTTTGCCACTAATTGGGAGTTGTAGTGGCCATGTTCTCACTGGTTTTCTACTTGCAATGGTTGGATACGGTTTTAGATAATAATCAAATTCTTTCTTGCTCAATTTTCTTATCATTGAATCAGGAAGCACTTTTTTAAGGAACATATTGGCTACACTAAGCATTAGCCACCCAACAAATGGAGTCCTAATCATCCTGAATATGATTTTATATTCTGGCGGGAAATCCTTCCACTTCATAGGTTTTATCAGTGCCTCCATAAATGCAATCCCTTTGATATTATCTGGATGATTATTTGCATAATGAAACCCGAGGCCTGATCCCCAGTCATGGATTACAAGGGTAATGTTCTTTAATGACAATTTTTCTATAAATTTTTCCAGGTAATCATAATGGTCCTCAAATGTATAAGCTATGTTTGGCTTGCCGGATTTTCCCATGCCTATTAAATCTGGAGCAATGCACCGCGCATTTGTTTGTAGATGAGGGATGACGTTTCTCCAAAGGTAAGATGATGTTGGCTGGCCGTGAAGAAATAAAACGGTGTCTCCCTCACCAACATCAACGTAGTGCATTTTGGAACCATTCACTTCTAAAAATTTAGATTCAAATGGGAAGTCAGGTGAAATTTCTGTATTCATATCGGCATGGTTTTATCCCGTTAGTTCTTCCAGTTTAGTTTTGATTACCTCTTTTTTTTCTTTTTAACTTTAGGATCAGGAAGCTCTTGAACAGTAATTCTAACTAAATTACTAATCCATTCACGGTCTTCTAATTTATCTTCAATAAGGAAACTTGACTTTGCGCCAGGATACGGAGGGGCTTCAACAACATCTTTAATAAAATTTCTTCCTGCTTCTGTAGGCTTGATAAATAACTTATTATCACAAACAAGGGCAAATAACTTGTCATTGGAAAAAATTCCGTACTCACCAAACATTAATTTGTATCTGATTTGTCCTGCATTATCTATTTGATCAACAATAAAGTCCAGGAACTCCCTATCTGATGCCATTGTATTTTATTTCCTTGTATCTAATTGCCACAAAACATCCACGGCTAAAATGGATAAGGACTGAAGTTAGCAAATAACTGTCAATTAGCTCGGTTCATATATTAACTTTTATAAGAAGTAGTGCCGTATTTATTGTCTCCACCACTTGAAGGGTATTCAGCATTAATATTCCTGGATTAATGTTTCCATGGGGATATTTAATGATTTATTCAAATTTCTAATCATCCTAAGTGTTAACTTTCTTTTTTCTGATAATATATCTGAAACCCGGCTTTTATCCCCAATTAATTTTACTAAATCTTTTGATTTTAAATTCAATTCATCCATTCTTGTTTTAATTGCTTGTATTGGAGATAATCTTCCAATCGAATAATTCTTTTCTTCATAATCCCAAACTAATAAAGAAACCACTTCCAATAGATCTTCTTCCTTTGAATTTTCTTCACAATCAATTAATTTATCAATCTCCTTTAATGCTAGATTATATTGATCTTCATTTCTAATTGGCTTTATTTCCATCTTAAATTTCTTTTATATTATTAATCCTATCATATTCTTTATGCGTACTAATAAATCTAATATAAACCATTTGTATATTATATCGAAAAACTGCTATTAATCTGTATTTGTTATGACATATATTGAAAACAATTCTATTATTTCCAACATGATCAGCACTAGGAAAAACAATTTTTATTTCATTTGGATTTTGCCATTTTGCCTTTGATACAATATTATGCCATTCAATTAATTGATCTTTACTATCTTGATATTTTACCCAAAATTCCTTCAATGTTCTTTTAGCAATTATCCTCATTTACAAGCCATTCAATTACAAAAATAAAAGAAAGTTAGCAATTTGGCAACTCTCCTTTATTTTTTGATAATCATTATAAGATATGATTCAATTTGATATGACAATGGATTGAGTAAATGCCAACAACACAGCTAAAATCCGTAGGTCGGTCGTCTGTTAATTTCTATAAATATATTTGATTAAATGCACTTTGCAAGTAGCTCATTTGCCTATGGATTTTTAGTGGATGTTACCTGCTAGCTATTACGAATTATTTGTTCTATTATAAAACATTTACTTGTTCTATTATAGAACAAGTAGTAATTTTGTTCGTATAAACTTCAAAAAAGGAATATGAAAGACAAATTGTCACAGGTAGAAATTGGTCAAAGGTTTACGGAACTTCGTAAAAGAAAAGGCTTGTCTCAAAAAGATTTGGCTAAAGCTGTTAAAATTTCAAGGTCTTCCATTGCCCAAATTGAGTTAGGTAATAGAAGTGTCAATATTATTGAATTGCAGCGTCTGTCAGTAGCGTTAGGGTTTTCTTTGGACGATTTTGTGTCGGAAGACTTTCTCTCCAAACAAGAAGTTGAAAACGCTCCCGTAATAGATAAAGTTGAGGAAAGAATTTCGGTACCATCATTTAAGGTTGACAAGTTTAAAAATGTGCTTTTGTATATCCTAGAAAGGTGTGCGGGTAAACCTAACGTTGGTGAGACTGTTTTATACAAACTACTCTACTTTTCAGATTTCAATTATTATGAATTATACGAGGGCCATTTGACTGGCGCTAAGTATAGAAAATTACCATTTGGACCGGTTCCACAGAAACTGGATTCAATCCTGCAACAAATGATTGATCAAAACCAACTTCAAAGAGTAAAGAGTGATTATCATGGGTATGTTCAAACGCGTTATCTGCCTTTGGAGAAGGCCGATTTGACAGAATTAAAAGCCAGTGAGAAAGAGATTATTGATAGAGTTATCGAGCAAATGAGCGACTGGTCAGCTTCAGCAATAAGCAATTATTCACATAAAGATATGCCATGGTTGGCGTCTAAAGAAGGAGAGGAAATTGATTATGAACTGGCATTTTATAGAGAGGCACCATTCTCAGTTCGCAATTATGGGGAAGAAATAGAGGAGGATGACATTTGATGAACTGACAGAATTTAAGAAGGGCTTTAAAAAACTTCTAAAAAGATACAGAACCTTAAATGATGATCTAAAGGTGGTAAAAAAGGTTTTGGATATAAAACCTGAAGCTCGGCCTCCCTTCAGTTTTCAGCTTGACAACTTAGGAATTGAGACTTGTATAATTAAAGTGAAGAAAATCGCCTGTAAAGCTTTAAAAGGACGAGGTGTGAATTCTGGTTTAAGATTGGTGTACGCTCATTTTTATGAAACGGAAGAGATAGTGTTCATTGAGCTTTATCATAAAAATGACAAAGAGAACGAAGATAGACAGAGAATAATTAACAATTTTAAATAAGACTACAATGACAAAAGGTAAAAATCAATACGTTGTTCCCACTGAAAGTGGTTGGGGCGTAAGAAGGAGAAGGTAATAATAAACTTACCGTGAAGACAAGTACCAAAGCAGCGGAAATGAAACCAGGTACAACAATTGCAAATTGTCAGCAATCAGAACTGACTATCATAAAAAAGGATGGTAAAGTTCAAAACAAAAACAACCGTACAGCCTGTCCCGTTCTTGAAACAGGACAGGCTGTGGGCTTATCGCTCACGGCCGTCTACTCGATTAGCAACTGTTAATCATTCCTCAACATAAATTTCTCCATTCTTCATTACAAACACCAGATTGAATATTGTATTTGAAAAATCGTTTTCAATGTCTCCTTTTACAGCAATGATATCAGCAAATGCCCCCGCTTTTATAATTCCGAGTTCATTTTCTTTACCCATAAATTTTGCTGATAAGTAGGTAGATGAACTTAGTATTTGAAAAGGTTTCATACCCTCTTCATGATACGCAATTAAAATATTCTTAGCTGCTGACCCTTGAGGCATTTCAAAATCCAAATAATTGTCCGACCCGGTTACTATAGTTACTCCTGCTTTAATGGCTCTTTGCAACCTATCCTGGTATCTATCTTTAGCCCTTTTCATATTTAATTCTCTATTCCATTGAAAGTCGACTATATCATATAGCTTGTGAAAAAGAGGTTCTGAGATATCAGTTGGGACTAGAGTTACTCCTTTTTGTGCCATAAGCGTTAATGTTGTATCGGAAATCTGATAACCATGTTCAATTCCGTCTACCCCTGCAGTAACTGCTTCCCATACCGCCAGGTTAGTAGTGGCGTGAGCGGTAACCTTTTTGTCATAGCGATGTGCCATTTTTACAATTGCTTTCATTTCATCAATAGTCAGGCTAGTATTATTGGGTGAATTGTTTGCACAAATCTTGATAATATCGGCACCATAATTTACGTGCACCCGAACGGCATTAATCGCCTCATCCACACTCCTAACAATAGTATATTCATCAGAAATTATGTCTCTGCGACTTTTTAATAACCCTGGGACTTGCCCACCTTCAGAAATTATGATAGGTCCTGATACAAACATTCTGGGACCAACAACTGTACCTTCATTAATTGCTCTTTTTAAAGCAACATCAAGAAAGGGCCCAGAATCTCCCAAGTCTCTTACAGTAGTAAAGCCATTTTCTAACCATGATTTAGCACGTTTTGATCCTCTAAGGACCCTTAATGCATCACCTTCGAATAATAACTTATCAGCCATAGGTGTATCATCGTTTAAGTTGTCCAGAGTCATTAAGTGGGTATGGCCATCTATCAAACCAGGCATAACAGTGTAATCAGATAAATCTATCGTTTTAGCATCTGCTGGTATCGAAATATTTTTGCCCACCTCGGTTATTCTATTACTTTCAATTTTGATGATGTAATCAGAAAGTATCTTTCCATTTTCCGAATCAAATAACTTTCCAGCTTTAATGTAAGTCGCATCACTCGATTGAGCTATTGATGTACTAATTGCAAATGATAAGTAACAAAGTATCAGTGCGTATTTTAGTAATCTATTCATATTGTTGGTTGTTTAATAGTTGCTAACGTTTTGAATAAACACCCGTTTTAATGGCGTTTATTTGGTGTTATAAGCTTTTATTATTATCCCTTAACTCGACGGAAAAAATGTACGTATAGTTATTTTTGAAACTGCGGCATTAACATCTTCAGGACTTAATGTATTGCTCTCAGGAACCTTACTTATATCAACAACAACAATAATTCTTTTGACTGGAGTATCATTTGCTTTGTCATCATCATTTGCTTTGTACCCAGTAG
>CBDVAV010000155.1:0-8635 GCA_965372055.1 uncultured bacterium
CATCCCCGGTTAATTTTCAAATCTTTTTTCAATTAAGATTTAGTGAATTCCGAGCTAATATTTATGCTAAAATTGGAGTGTTCTCTGAACCAGAATCAAATGATATGTCATTTGGAAATAAGGTGCTTAGATATTTAAAGCAAGCCCCTTCAATAATTTCAGTAAAATACAATGAAGAAATAGATTCTCAAGTTATTAAGAAGACTGTTAGTAAGATTGTTGATGAACTTCTAAAAAGCATTGAAGAAGTTTTAAATGATCCACCCAATAAAGCATAGCGAAAATAGTCTAAACCTTGATTTTTAAAGGATTAATGGATTACCATGATTCAAACACCAGATCATGATTTCAATAATTCAAACTAATAATCAAAATCAAGGCAATCCTGAAATCAAGTAAATCAAGGTACAGACAAGTGGGGGATCAAATAATCAAGAATTAGACATTCTATAAATATGAAATACAAAGAGCTTACAGAAAAAATCATAGGATGTGCCATGACGGTTCACAGAACGCTGGGCAATGGCTTTCAAGAAGTAATTTATCAGAGGGCTTTAGCCATAGAGATGTCTTATTATAAATTGGATTTTGTTCGGGAGAAGGAAATGGAAATATTTTATAGAAAGCAAAGCATTGGAAATAGAAGAGTCGATTTCTTCGTGGAAAATTTGATCATGGTGGAGTTGAAAGCAGTTATAAACCTTGAAGATGTTCACTTGGCACAGGCAATGAATTACCTTGAAGTATACCATTCTGAAATTGGACTGTTGATTAATTTTGGAGCCAGAAGCCTCCAATTTAAAAGAGTACATAATAATAAATTGATAAAAAATTCTAGAGTTAATTATAATCAAGACCGATGATGGGATGTGAGACAATAGATCTGAGATACTAGAATAAAGAAATCATAATTTGTAAATTGACCTATCAACTAAACCTAATCTAATTATGAATCGACTATTCCCATTTTTGCTATTAGCTATTCTTCTACTTTCAAGATGTACTTCAACTGAGAATGCAAACAAACTTAAATTTTCAATCTCTTATTCAGAAGGCCTAAGTGATACTGCTCTAGATGGGCGACTTTTATTAATGATCTCCAACAATGAGGAGGCAGAGCCACGTTTTCAAATCAGGGATGATGGTAAAACCCAACTTATCTACGGGGTTGATGTAGAAGGCATGGGTAGCGAGGATGAGTTGGTGATAGATGGTGGAGTATTTGGTTTTCCAATTCATAGCTTAAATGATATTCCTGTCGCGGAATATTACGTGCAAGCCTTATTGCATACTTATGAAACCTTTACTCTTTCCACTGGCCACACGGTTAAACTCCCCAAAGACAATGGTGAAGGACAACATTGGAACCGCTCTCCAGGTAACTTGCTCAGCACACCAATAAAGTTAAGCATCGATCCATCACAAAATAATACCCTTAAAATTGTGATGGATCAAATAATACCTTCCATCGAAGAACCGGAAGACACCAAATATATCAAACATGTTAAGATTCAAAGTGATCTGCTTACAAAATTTTGGGGCCGTCCCATGTACCTTGGAGCCCACATCCTTATACCAGAAGGTTTCGATGAACACCCAGAAGTGCGGTATCCCTTGATTATTAACCACGGGCATTTTCCTTTGGATTTTGGGGGATTAAGAACAGAGCCACCCGATCCTAACCTGGAGCCTGATTATAGTGAGCGTTTCAGTTTAGCGGGGTACAACCGCATCCAGCAACAGGAAGCCTACGATTTTTATCAAACTTGGATCAGCAAAGATTTTCCACGCTTTTTGATAATCAAGATACAACACCAGAACCCCTATTACGATGATTCCTATGCAGTAAATTCAGCCAGTATTGGCCCTTATGGAGATGCTATTACATATGAGCTTATACCTTATATTGAAGAACAATTCCGAGGTATTGGAGAGGGCTGGTCCCGGTTTTTATACGGTGGTTCAACAGGAGGATGGGAGGCCCTTGCCGTCCAGGTTTTTTATCCGGATGATTACAATGGATGTTTTGCCGCTTGCCCAGATCCAATAGATTTCAGGGCTTATGTTACTGCCAATATTTATGAGGACAAAAATGCCTACTATTATGATGGTGATTTCAAGAATGAACTCAGGCCAGGACACCGTGACTATTTGGGGCATGTGCAAACCAGCATCCGGGACATGAACCATAAAGAGTTGGTGTTGGGTACAAAAAGCCGCTCTGGTGACCAATTCGATATCTGGGAGGCTGTTTACTCCCCCATGGGAGAGGACGGTTATCCCAAGCGTCTTTGGAACAAACTTACAGGAGAAATCGATCATGAAGTAGCCAATTACTGGAAAGAGAATTATGACCTCCGCTATATTATGGAGAGGGACTGGGAAACACTGGGTCCTAAACTGGAAGGCAAAGTGAATATTTATTGCGGTGACATGGATAACTACTACCTCAACAATGCCGTGTACTTAACGGAAGAATTTTTGGAAAATACCACTGATCCCTATTACAATGGAGAAGTCGATTATGGTGATCGGGCAGAACATTGCTGGAACGGGGACCAGGAGAACCCCAATGCCATATCCAGATTGCGATATCATACCATGTATGTGGATAAGATATTAAAGAGAATCCAGGAAAGCGCTCCCAAAGGTGCTGATTTGAGCAGTTGGAGATATTGAATTGTGTACTATTATACATAATATATCCGAATAAAATGTATCCTAATACATAATAAATATCTAAATATTGTATTGTGATGCATAATAAATATCAATTAATTGTATTGATATGCAATAATATTTGTAATTTTATGTATGTCAATACAAGATTTATTGCAGCAGTCAAATCGGTTAACCCTGGAAATTCCAACTAAGTTTAATAGATTTTTATTGGAGAAAATAAACTGGGATAACAGATTAATTGAAATTAATGGAGCCAGAGGTGTAGGGAAAACAATACTAATGTTACAATATTTCAACGGAACTATGGTGAGCCCTCCTGACACTGTTTATGTTAGTTTGGATAATTTCTTCTTTGCCAAAAACTCCATTATTGACCTGGCAAGTGAAATTTCGAAAGAGGGCTATTCCCTTTTGATGATTGATGAAGTACATAAGTATCCACCAAAACATATCGATTTTGATTGGTCAAGGGAGATAAAAAATATTTATGACGGGTATCCGGACTTGAAAGTTATATATTCTGGATCATCTATCCTTAATTTAAATAGGGGAGGAGGAGACTTAAGTCGCAGGGCTATAAAATATACTTTACCTGGACTATCATTCAGGGAATTTCTTGACTATCAGGGAATACTCAAACACCCTCCATTATCAATCGAAGAGATATTAGAAAATCATGACGAAATCACCAGGGGAATACACCCTAAAACCAAAATTCTGAGAGATTTTAAAAATTATCTACAATACGGGTACTATCCATTTTATAAGGATATCAGTAAAATCGATGAAAACGATAATGTAAATTTATATTATGACCGGTTAAACGACATTATCAAGCTTATCTTGGAGACAGATTTACCCTCGACGGTAACAATTGATTTCGCTGGAATACAAAAGTTGAAAAGATTATTGATGGTTCTGGCAACCTCATCACCTTATACACCGAACCTCAAAAAACTTGAAAACGAACTGGGAATTAACCATAGGACTTTAATTAAATATTTAGAATATTTATCAAATGCTAAAATATTTAATTCACTTCAAAAGAAAGATAGAGGAGGTGTAATACTTAGAAAGCCAGATAAATTATTTCTAGAAAATCCTAATCTGATTTATGCACTCATTCCTTCACAGACGGATATCGGAACTGTAAGAGAAACTTTTTTTATGAATCAAGTAAGCCAAAGATATCATGTTACGACACCTTCAAAAGGTGATTTTCGAGTCAAAGATATTTACAATTTTGAAATTGGGGGAAGGAATAAAAATACGGATCAAATTAAAGGAGAGCCAAACTCATATGTAGTAATTGATGATGAATTTGGATTCGGCAACAAAATCCCTCTTTGGCTGTTTGGATTTTTATATTGATAATTTATCCTAAGATAAAAGATCATCAATCCGTCCAAACATAATCTCCCAGGATTTGGTGCGGTTCTCAAAGTCAGGTGGTGCAACTTCGAACTCCTGGATGAGGGAAACCTCTGTTCCAGTGTCTAAGCTTTTGAACTTTATGATGACAACACTTTCAGGTGGGGGTGAGGGCAGGTTTTCGTAAGTAGAACTAAACACCAATAGTTGGTTTGGAACAATATCTTTGTATTCACCCGTGATATGGAAAATTTCCCCGTTTTGCTTTTGCATGCCAAACTTGTATTTCCCGCCGACCTTTAAGTCAACCTCTATGTTAACCGTTATAACATTAACTGGTCCCCACCAGTTTTTAATCCATTCAGGATTAACGAAAGCTTCAAAAACCTTTTCCACGGAGTGTTGGAATGTCCTTGAAATATATACCTTATTTTTTGATGCGCCATCCATGGCCTGGTTTTTCATCCTTAATTTCACTCAGAAAACTATCCAATTTATCGAAATTCTTTTGCCAAAATTCGTGGTGTTTTGAAATCCAATCAACAGCTTCCTTTAATTTATCGGGGTGATACTTGCAAATATAGTATTTACCTTGCTTCTCCTTGGATAATAATTGAGCCTCTTCAAGGACTTTAAGATGTTTGGAAATTGCTTGAAAAGATATATCAAATGATGATGCCAGTTCCAGTAGGGTTGAATCATCGCGATTCAGCATCTCCAGGATCTTTCTCCTTTTTGGATCAGATAAAGCGGAAAAGACCCTATCAAGTTCTGAGGTCATAGACGTCAATTTTCGACAAGTTATTCCGATGAATCAACGAGGCTGAAATTTTCTGCCACTGGTTTGACTTCCACCCCGGAATTAAGTGCTTCCCTGAAATGCTGGAAAGCACTTAGACTGGATATTATTTTTCCTGCTTCATCATTTTTCGTAAAGACTAAATGCATAAATGATTTGCCATCATCCTTAAGGAAGGCCATGTATTTAACATCCTGGTTGTCTAGTGATCTCAGTTCTTGCATAACTGCATTAATATTGGCTTTGTTGGTTTCAACAAAATCTTCTCTAACCGTGTATTCAACTTTTGTTGCTTTCATTATATTCAACTAATTGGTTTAATATGCAAGGATAACAATTAAAATGCATTCAACCAAAATATTGAATGTGTTTTGTATAAATATTTTTTTCCAGAATTAATCTTTCATTGCAACATATTCCAGAATATCTACAACCTGATCCTGATTGTTGGCAACGGCCATGGCCCTACCATCAATTTCTTTTAAGGCATGTGTAAACTCTTCTGGATGGATTACAATGATAGACTTCCCCAAAGCTGAAGCATAACCTGCATCAAAGGCCGCATTCCACTGTCTAAACTTTTCTCCAAATTTTATGATTACAATATCTGCCTTTTCTATTCCACTTTTTATCCTTATGGAATTGATCTTGGCAGCTTTGTGGTCTTTCCAAAAACCACTTTCTTCTGCTCCTAAAATGTCTACACCTACATTATCACTGGAATCGTGATCTGTTATAGGGGAAATAAATTCTATAGGAAGGCTTTTCCCCTTTGATTTGCTAATTATTTCTTCCCTCCAATTACTGTGGATTTCACCTGATAAAAAAACAGTTAATTTCATAATTGCCTATTGTTCAATTCTTTAATAGCATTATTAAATTGCCTATGGAAGAACTCTTCCTCCAAGTGTTTTCCCTTTCTTACTACCCACTCTCCATTAATTAATGTTCCCAAA
Organism: uncultured bacterium; assembly: GCA_965372055.1. Taxonomy (GTDB): domain Bacteria; phylum Bacteroidota; class Bacteroidia; order Cytophagales; family Cyclobacteriaceae; genus CBDVAV01. The sequence continues at coordinate 5,809 of CBDVAV010000155.1, forward strand.
TTCCAGGATACATCACCTGAATAAACATATGACGACAGTAAGTAATTTTCAGAACTATTATCTATTAATGGTTTAGCAGCATTGATTATTAAAGCATCAAGGGGCTGACCAATTGCAAAGTAATCTGTTGAACCATTTCCCATGGCTTCCCTACCAGAAATCAACGCTTGGTGGTATCCGTATCTTGCACTATCAGGAAAGCCAATAGAGTGAAAAGTGTCCCTTCTGTGGCTGGTTAATCTCTGACCATAATCCAGTAATCTCAACTCTTCCAAAGGATTAAGGCCAATATGGCTATCTGTACCTATTGACCATTTACCTCCCATATCCTGGTACTCCCTTAACCTGAAAATCCCATCCCCAAGATTGCCCTCCGTAGAAGGACATAACACCACGTTTGATTGGGACAGGGCTAAATTCCTGACTTCATTTTCATCAAGATGTGTGGCATGGACCAGGTTGAATCGGCTATTCAATTCAAGGTTATCCAGCATCCATCGCACTGGCCTCTTTCCGAAAAAATGCAATGCTTCTTCAACTTCTTGGGGTTGCTCTGCAACATGTATATGAACAGGAAGATCATCGGGCAAATCAGAAAGGGCCTGCTTTATTGAATGTTCATCCACTGCTCTTAGTGAATGAAAACCAATGCCCACGGAAGCATTGTCAAAACCGATAGTTGCTTCCCGACTAGCCTCCCATAATTTCAGATAATCATCAACAGACGAGGAAATGAACCTGCGTTGTTGTTCAGAGGGTTCATCGCCAAAGCCACCATTCTTGTAAAAGATGGGTATAAGAGTGATCTTAATTCCAGATTTGTACGCTGCCGATACAAGTCTTTGCCCCATCTCTGCCAGGTTACTGTAAGATTTCCCGTTTTCATCATGATGAAGATAATGGAACTCTGCCACATGAGTATAACCATGACTGAGCATTTCGGAATAAAGCATGGTGGCAATGGCTTCCATTTGATCAGGACTGACAGACAATGCGACTTGATACATGGCCTCCCGCCAGCTCCAGAAATCATCCGGGCTTCTTCCGGGGGCATGGTTTTCAGCTACCCCAGCCATCGCGTACTGAAAAGCATGAGAATGGGAATTTTGAAATCCTGGTATGGCATAACCGTCAACATTCTCAATTTCGCTGGAATCTTCATGTGGTACTTGGGAAATTGATGAAATAATGCCATTGTCTTCAAACCCAACATATGCTGGACCGGTCCATCCATCAATTTGTAATAAACCTCTGAACTTAAAATATTTCAACTCGATAATAAAATGGTTAATAGATGCAACATCAAATTTACTTTCTCCGTATTAAAAAACAAGTGCTAAAAAATTAACATATTTATTTGGTTTAATAATAAGGGGTGCATAATATTGTGATTGCTAAAAAATTAGCAAATGAAAAAATCAAGAAAAAGTATTTTTCAAAACCTGAGTAAACGTGAACGTCAGATCATGGATGTCATCTTACGAAATAGGGAATGCAGTGCAACCCAGGTTATGGAAGAATTACCTGACCCCCCAAGTTATAGCTCGGTGAGGGCTTTATTGGCAATAATGTTAAAAAAAGGATACCTCAAGATCCGCCAGGAAGGTAAAAAATACATTTATTATGCTGCAGAAGTTAAAGAAAATGTAGAGAAATCCGTATTGGATAATTTGATAACAACGTTTTTTGAAGGATCGGCCCCCAAGGCAATTTCATCGATACTCAACATAACATCGTCCAATTTGACGAAGCAAGACTATAAAGAGTTGAAGAAAATTATTGAAGAAGCGGAAAAGAAAAATAAATGACCTCATTTCTCCATCATATTAGTGATTGGTTTTACCAATATGTAGAATTGAACTTCCTGCTCAATTTGATAATTAAGAGCTCAGTATTGATTTCAATTTCCCTTGTAATATACTTTCGGTTAAGGAGCTTCTCCTCATCTATCAAATATTGGATTTGGAATTTTACTTTTACAGGATTATTGGTATTAATGCTATCATCAGGTCAATATTTAACATTACAAGTAGGCCTGTTACCAGGTATTTCAGCTAAAAACAGTGAAATAAATTTTCACAAGCAATCAATTGAAGAAATACCAATAGCAGAAAATGCCAAACCTGATCTATTAACCCCAGGGCAAGGTTATACAGATATTGCCGACATCGACAACAAGGTCTGGTATCCAGTACCACATTGGCTGACCTGGACAACAGTTGTTTGGTTTGCCGGGATCGCTTTTATAATCTTCACTATCATTCTTGAAAGTTTCTGGTTGAAATTGATTGTTCTCAAAAACAGAAAGAATAGGGATATAAAATGGGATAAATTATTAAAATTATGCAAAGAAAAAGTAGAGGTAGGGAATAGGGTCAGGCTAATATTCAGTTCTAAGATTGGCGTACCACTCACGTATGGCATTATCAAACCAGTAATTATTCTACCAGAATCAGCAAGAAATTGGGACGGGAGTAGGATTGAAATTGTGTTGATCCATGAATTGGCTCATATCAAAAGAATGGATTTTTTAACCAATTTGTTGGTTAACCTAGTAACTGCCTTGATGTGGATTAATCCATTGGTTTGGGTGGCGGGGTATTACCAACGTGTATTGAGGGAAAAATCATGCGACGATTTTGTGCTGAGCAGGAGAATCAATGCCATCCAGTATGCAAGGGAATTGCTGGAAATAGCCGCAGAGGATAAGTTCAAAGCCTCGATTAATAGGAAAGCTGTGGCGATGATCGATTATTCAGGATTAAAGGGCAGGATCAAGTCAATCTTAATAAAAGACCTAAGAAGAGATGCAATCAACAGGGTAAAG
>CBDVAV010000156.1:0-8613 GCA_965372055.1 uncultured bacterium
GACGGCAACTGGATCGGGATCTGTGGATGACGGTCCAGGAACCGACACAAGCATGGCAAGCCAGGGCGACGATGAGTCTTCCCCCTTCCCGCCAAATATCCGCCACCGTCGTAGCGAAGACGATGGTGCCCCGCAGCCCTCCTGGTGGAAAAAATCCTCTCTGTAAAACAAGCTTGGAAATGTTATCAGGGTTTTCAAGAACATCTTTGTGAGTAGCTGCCGACCCAATTGAGGTTACAATTCCCTCACCGACCCTGGCAAGAATAGTTTCCTCACCGGCACCACCAACCAATTGTTGTATATTTGCCCTGACTGTAACCCTGGCTACTGCTATCAATTGAATACCGTCGGCTGCAACTGCTGCAACTTTGGGGGTAGTTATTACTTTAGGGTTTACGGAAAACTGTACTGCTTCAAATACATCCCTGCCTGCCAGGTCAATAGCGGTGGCCTGCTTAAAATCAAGAGGGATATTTGCTTTATCAGCTGAAATAAGTGCTTTTATAACTGATTGCACATTTCCGCCTGCTAAATAATGCGTCTCCAATTCTGTAGGAGTAACTTTTAAACCAGCCTTGATAGCAGTAATAAGTGCATTTACAACTAAACTGGGAGGGACTTTTCTAATCCTCATGAACACCAACTCGAACAGTCCCACTTTAACACCTGAAAATGTCGCGGTAATCCAGAGGTTGACCGGAACGAAATAGAGGAAAATGAAAAAAAATATTATTAGGCCAAAGATCATAAAAATGAAATAGAATTCTTCCATAATAAATTAGTTGTTAGGTTCTACATAAATTTTGTTTGCATCGATCCGGATGATTTTCACTTTATTGCCTGGTTCCAGATAATTACCAAGAGTGGTTACTTCAAAAACACCATCTTTAAATTCGGCCTGTCCAATTGGTCTAAGTGTAGAAACAGCTTCTCCGTCATCCCCCACGTTCAATTGCTTTGTTTTGCCCTCATTGAATTTACTGTCAATTGTTCCCTTGTTGGCAAAGCGCTGCCAAACTCCAGATCTTAAACTATAAATCAGTGCTGTCAACGAAAGTAGGGAGGTAATTACCAACACCGTATATCCCACTGTATCCCCAAAATAATCAAAACTAAAAGTTATTCCACCAACTGTAAAAGCCAAGCCTAAAATCCCGACAATAGTAGTTCCAGGAACAAAAATCAATTCCAAAACTATTAACACCATGCCAATTACAACCAGTGAAATTACGGTTAACCACTCAATCACAATTTTTTCATTGTTATTGTATCTAAAGCTATAAAAATAAATTCAATTCCAGTGCTAATCAGTAGGCTTTTGCAAATACTACCTCCTTTTTTGAAGGTTTTCCTGAGTATATGCATTTCCCTTCTTCTTCTTTGGCATCCATTTCTATACATCTGATAGTAGCCTTGGTTTCCTTTTTTATCCTTTCTTCTGTCTCTTTGGTCCCGTCCCAGTGGGCCCTGACAAACCCCCCCTTATTTTTTATACTATCTTTGAATTCTTCCCAATTATTTACAGAATACGAATTTTGATTCCTGAATTCTATAGCTCTATCGTGAAGGTTGTCCTGAATGTCTTTCAATAGAACCTTTACCCTGTCCACTACAGACTCAATTGCTATTACCTCCTTTTCTTTTGTATCTCTCCTGGCAACTTCCACGGTGCTGTTTTCAATATCCCTGGGACCCATGGCCAGCCTAATTGGCACTCCTTTTAGCTCATACTCTGCAAATTTCCACCCAGGTTTATGGGTATCGCGATCATCGAGTTTTACAGAAATGCCCTCTCTGATCAGACCATCTTTTATCTCCCTGGCTTTTGAAATTACAGATTCTAATTCTTCATCAGTTTTATAAATTGGAACTATTACTACCTGGATAGGGGCTAATTTCGGCGGCAGTACCAACCCATGGTCATCAGAATGCACCATTATCAATGCACCTATCAGCCGTGTGGAAACTCCCCATGAAGTTCCCCAAACGAAATCAAGTTTACCCTCTTTATTGGCAAATTTCACATCGAATGCTTTGGCAAAATTCTGACCCAGAAAATGTGAAGTACCAGACTGCAATGCTTTCCCATCTTGCATCAGGGCTTCGATACAATAAGTATCTTCAGCCCCTGCAAATTTCTCTGATTCGCTTTTTAGCCCTTTTAATACCGGCATTGCCATAAATTCTTCAGCAAATGTCGCGTAAACATTCATCATCTGTATGGCTTCTGCTATGGCTTCTTCTCTATTGGCATGGGCAGTATGTCCCTCCTGCCATAGAAACTCCGAGGTCCTTAAGAACAACCGTGTCCTCATTTCCCATCTCACAACGTTAGCCCACTGATTGACCAAGATCGGCAGGTCCCGGTAAGATTGTATCCAATTTTTATAGGTACTCCATATTATAGCCTCTGAAGTTGGCCTAACGATGAGTTCTTCTTCAAGTTTGGCTTCTGGATCGACCACTATCCCATTGCCATTCTCATCATTCTTTAGCCTGTAATGAGTAACTACAGCACATTCTTTGGCAAAGCCTGCTATATGGCTGGCCTCTTTGCTCATAAATGATTTTGGAATAAAAATCGGAAAATATGCATTCAAATGCCCTGTGTCCTTAAACATTTTATCAATAGCTGCTTGCATCTTCTCCCAGATAGAAAAACCATAAGGTTTAATTATCATACACCCCTTAACTGGAGAGTTTTCAGCTAAGTCGGCTTTTTTAATTATCTCGTTATACCATCGTGAAAAATCTTCACTTCTTTTTGTAAGTCCTTTACCCATTTTGGATTTTTGGCATAGAATTTGGCAAATACTAATTGAGCGTAAAAAATGACGACAAATATAAGCGAATATCCTTACGGGGAAGCTTAATTTTTCGTAGAAGTCACTAAAAATGATTAAATTTAAAAACAATGATCTGATTTTAAAGATACTATGATGAAAACAAGAAAATTATCATCTTTGCTTCTATTAATACCCGCTATTTTTGCCTGGAGCTGTTCAAGTTCCCAATATGCCAATCAAAGTGAATATGACGACCTCTACTTCACATCCAAGGACAGAGGAGGCGCAAGGTTTACAAGTGTAAACTTTAATGAAACCTCCAGTTTTCAAAACGATGCAAAACCATATATATTGACGGGAGAGGAAACTCTTGCTGATGAAAACCTTTCTGCAAAGACCATCAATCCGGAGTATATTGCCAAGTATCAAAACGATCAAATTAATGACAAAAGCGAGGCAGGGCAGAACGATGAATATGGTGAAGAAGATTACTATACTGAGGAATACGACCAGGGAGAATCTAAATCCGTAGTCAATAACTATTACTATGGAAGGTCTAGATCATTTTATTATGATCCTTTCTATTACCCCTCTAATAGGTATTCATATTATAATCCATACTTCGATCCATTTTTCGATCCTTATTATTATCGATCAGGGGTAAGTTTTTCTGTCTCATTCGGCTATGGTTTTGGTTTCAACAGATGGAACAGGGCCCGTTTCTGGAGCCCCATTTATGGCTATCGCCCAAGTTACGCGTACAGTGCATTCTATTGCCCTGGCCCCGGATATTATTATGGAAGCTCTTATGGTTCTTATGATGCATTCTATTATGGCCCCAGGTACGGAACAACCGTGGTGTACAATAGTTCTACTGTAAATTTAGCCCCCGATAATATAAACAGAAACGCACGTAAAATTGTCCGTGGGCCAAGGCCTACCAGGGGAGTGCCCGGGCTTTCCGATGGTTCAAGGGATAGCCGTACAATCGCAAGCAGAAATGCCAGGATTGAAAGTACACGATCTAGTGAAAGTGCTGCAAATAGTCAAAGGGATTTCTACAAGCGATCCAGGAACAGCACCACCTCTTCCAATAGCCGTGTAGCTTCAAGTGACCAAGTTTACAGGGACAGGAGTAGAACTTTAAACGAATCTGTTGATCGAAGATCATACTCTGCTAATTCCAGAAGAGGTATTACTTCGAGCTCTAACTATCGCAGGTTAAATAATGACAGGTCTACTTATAATAGCAACCGGTCTTTTGATAACCAAAGGAGGGAGCCGGGATCTGGTAACATTATCCGAAGTAACAGGAGTTATAACTCAAACAGTAATAATAACAAGAGTTACAACCGATCAAGATCCAATAATTCCGGATCAAACTCCAGGTCTTATAACAGGAGTAACAATTCAAGGTCTAATACCAATCGAAGTTATTCCCCCAGAAGATCCAATAGCAGTAATAGTCGTAGTTATTCCCCTGGGCGATCTAGGTCCAGTAGCAGTAACTCCCGAAGCTATTCCCCTTCCAGAGGAAGTTCTTCATCAAGATCATCACGATCGGTTGGAAGCAAGTCCAGTAGTTCATCTAGTTCATCAAGAAGTAGGAAAAATTAAAATTCCGGCATAAACCAGTAAATTAGGAAAACATGAAAATTATACAGCTTATTTTAATAAGCACGGGATTGTTGTGCAGCAAATTCGCCCGGGCACAAAGTGAAGAAGCCTTGCTTTTCAGTCAAACCAACCTAACGCCGAGTGCCAGGTTTCAAGCAATAGGAGGTGCAGGTGTATCCATAGGAGGTGATTTGAGTTCAGCATTTGCTAATCCTGCAGGATTGGGATTTTACAACAGGTCGGAGTTTAGCTTTACTCCAGCTATTAATTTTTACGATACAGATGCTTCTTATTTTGGAACAACTACCAATGATTTCAAGACTAAATTTAGCCTAAATGATATTGGGGTAGTATTCAACAGACCTCAGGATGATATTGTATCAGGTGGATTCAAAGGAGGGTCTTTCGCAATTTCATTTGCCCGTACTGGGGATTTCAATAATCGGCTAACTTATGAAAACAGCCAGCCACAAGTTGATTTCTTTAGCTACATTCTACCAGACCTTAACGATGGTGTACCGAATGAATTTGCTGACCTCGCATTTAATGCTTTTTTAGCTGACGAATTTATAGATCAAATTATTGGTACGGATACAACCTATGTATTTGCTTATGTAGCACCATTTTTTGATTCAAATGGGGACTTCTTTAGGGATGCCAATGGAAATCCCGACATTTATCCAGACCTGCCATTAAGTCAAAGTGAAACCATTGATACCAAGGGTTCCCAATATCAGTTCTCCCTGGCTTATGGTGCCAACTTTGATGACAGGTTCTATATTGGTGCCTCACTTGGGTTTCTTTCTCTTGACTATACAAAAAAACGGATATATCGCGAGGTATTGGGAGACATTGCTTTAAACGACTTTACACTTACTGATGAATTAAATATTGAAGGTTCAGGGATCAATTTCACCTTGGGGGCGATTTTCAGACCTATTAACCAACTTACCCTTGGTTTATCATTTTTATCGCCAACCTTTTATAATTTAAGTGAAAGTAATTTAATAACAATCGATGCAAACTTTAACCAATATCAATATTCCAGTACTTTAACTTTGGAGAATGAAATTGCCGATATTGAGTTTATTTCAGATTATACATTGAGGACGCCCTGGAAATTAACTGGTGGAGTCACCTATTTCTTGGGAAAGTACGGGTTTATTACCGGTAATGTTGAAGTAATTGATTATACCAAAAACAGGATCAGTTCTGATGATTTTGAAGCCAGTAATTTAAATCGCATCATCAACGATGATTATGAATCTGTTGTTAACTTTCAAATTGGTAGTGAATTCAGGCACAAAATCTTCAGGTTGAGAGCTGGTTATGCCAAGATGGGCGATACTCTCAAAGGTGGATTGGATGCATCCCGCACAAACATCAGTTTTGGAACTGGTATTCGGTTGCCTAAGTTTTTCATTGATATTGGGTTTGTAAATTCCGTTTTCGATTCCACGGCAAGTCCATTTACTTTGGCCGATGGTACTGCTCCAACAGCAAACATTGACAATAAGCGATTTAGTGCAATTTGGACCTTGGGATTCAATTTTTAAATTGATCCTCTAGTTTGATATATAGTTGTTGGACATCAATGTTTCTTCCTTTTAGGACAATATCAGCCTGTTTAAATATTGAATCCCTTTTGGCAAGTAAGGCAGAAAGATCCTGTGACATGTTTTCTTTATCTGCAAGGATTGGTCTGTGGGTGGGATGCTTTTGTAACCTGTTTTTGAGTTCATTAATGGGGACATCTAAATAAACAACTGTCCCCTCTTTTTTTAGTAAATCCATAGTTTCATAATAGCATGGTGTCCCCCCCCCGGTAGCCATTATAAAATCTTCACTGGATTCAATTGTCTCTGTCAATAAATTCCTTTCAATTTTCCTGAAATGATCTTCTCCATATTCGGAGAATATTTCTTTGATCTCCATCCCGGAATTATTGATAATTATTTTATCAAGGTCATGAAACTTTAAACCAAGCATATCAGCTAAATTTTTACCGATGGTGGTCTTACCTGAACCAGGCATTCCAATTAAAAAAACTTTCATTAACCGGAACCTGTCAGTCTGAGGATTTTGTCAAGATCTGGAACATCATTATTATGCCATTTCCCTAAAACTGTTCCGTCTTTTAGAAGCATTATACCTGGATCTGAGCGGATCATTGCTTTAAGCACTGTGGCATCGGTGAAATAATAGGGCACGGCCAGTTGGTAATGGTGCCTGAAATTCTCAAACGAAGCACCATCAGAAGCCGTAAGTGCAATTACTTCAACTTTCCCTTCAATATCGTCCACGAGGCTGTTGATCTCTTCAATTTCATCCACATCGGAAATTGCAACATCTGGAATAATCAGAAAGAGTTTTAATCCTGTTAAGCTTTGGTCCGTGTAATCACCATCATCATCATTCCAAACATTATAATCAGTGATTTTAGGGGTGGCTTTCCCAGGGTTCTTAATTTGGTAATCAACGTATTCGAACCCATCTTCAGCAAGCAGGTATTTTTCGGATGATACAAGTTCACCCTCTTTGCGAAAAGTATATTCAAAAATAGGATCTTCCTCAGGTTGCATATTAACCGCTATATTATCACCAATCTTATAAGCTCTGAAATCAATAAATGGCAAATGTGCAATTGCATATACCCCAATAAACAATGTGATTCCAGCGGCAGATCCAATTATTATGTTTCCTTTTTTCAAATCAATGATGGGATCATAAACATTACGGCGCCAGAAAATAAAACCGATCAAAACCACTAGAATAATGTCTTTGGAAAACGATTCCCATGGAGTCAAAGGAATGGCATCTCCAAAACACCCGCAATCGGTAACCTTGTTGAAGTAAGCCGAATAGAACGTGAGAAAGGTAAAGAATACAATTAAGACTAGAAGTATCCAGGCCGAAATGTTCATTCTATAATTGATCAAAACAGCAATTCCAAGCAATACCTCCAACATGATCAGGAAAATTCCAATTACCATTGCCGCAGGGATAAAAATGTGGAACAAGCTTGTAAAATCTGCTGCAAATACCTCGAAATACTCTTGAAGTTTAATCTTCATACCCACGGGATCATTAATTTTTATCATCCCTGAAAAGATGAACAATCCTCCTACAATATACCTTACAATCAGATCAAGTATTTTCATTTGTAAATTTTGAAATAATCACACATAATTTTCATTTAACATAATGATCAATTTCATGGCGATTTCTTTTCTCCATAGACTTTGTAGGCCTATTTAACTTGTCTATCTTCGTCTGAAATAGTTTAAAGACCATAGATTTGTTTGATCACATTTTAGGATTCAAATGGCGCAAGATACTCCATTTTCCACTAAAAAAACACTGAACCTTGATGGAAGGTTGCTCAATTTGGATGTCCCCAAGGTGATTGGAATTTTAAATCTCACTCCTGACTCATTTTATGATGGCGGAAAATATAAATCTACCAAAGATATTCTAAATCAGACTGAAAAGATGCTGAACGAGGGAGCCTCGATTATCGATATCGGTGGTTATTCCTCAAGGCCCCAGGCAAAAAACATTGATGAAGGGGAAGAAGTAAAAAGAGTGACAAAAGGAATAAGCCTGGTAAAATCCCATTTTCCTGATGCTCATGTTTCCGTAGACACTTTTAGGGCTGGTGTGGCGGCCAAAGCCTTGGATGAGGGGGCTTGCATGGTCAATGATATCTCGGGCGGTAATTTGGACGATAGTATGTTCGACCTGGTCACCCGAAGAAAAGTCCCGTATATATTAATGCATTTACAAGGGACACCGCAAACCATGTCAGAAGAAACCAAGTATGAAAACCTGTTGTCAAATATGATGGATTATTTTAATTCAAAATTGAGTAGGTTATTTAAATTAGGTATTAAGGATGTTATTATAGATCCAGGTTTTGGATTTGCAAAAACAGTGGATCAAAATTATGAAATACTCAATAATTTGAAGTATTTTAATGCATTAAAACAGCCGATTTTAGCAGGATTTTCAAGAAAATCGATGGTTTACAAGAAATTGGGCATTTCTTCTGATGAAGCCTTAAATGGCACCACTGTTTTAAATACTATTGCCTTGATCAATGGTGTTTCATTGCTTAGGGTTCACGATGTAAAAGAGGCCATGGAAACAATTAAATTATTTAAAGCAACTTACAATTGATCTTTCTAATAAAAATAGGATTTCTTGAAAT
>CBDVAV010000157.1:0-8547 GCA_965372055.1 uncultured bacterium
GTCCTGAAACAAAATCAGCATGAAAATGAGTCTCAAAAATATATTTGATTTTTGAGCCTTCCTCTTGTGCTTTTTTGATATATCCTTTTGTCTCTCTTAGAGGGTCTATGATTGCAACTTCTCCGTTACTCTCTATATAATAGGCTCCCTGTGCTAGACATCCGGTATAAATTTGTTCAATTTTCATGATTCACTATCTGGTTTCAATGTGGTAATTTTTCCCTGAGAACTCCGTAAAGATAGACACCTAATATCGCGAATAATATAGAAATTATGATAATTGTGTGACCGTAACCAACATGAGCATACAGTGGACCTGGACATGCACCGGTCATTGCCCAGCCAAGGCCGAAAATAGTTCCTCCAATAAAATTAGCTTTGAATAATTTTGGCTTTGGTTTAATTTCAATCTTTTCCCCCGAAATAGATTTAAGTTCAAACTTTTTAATAAGATAAATTGAAATGGCTCCAACAGTTACTGCCGAACCAATCACACCGTACATATGAAATCCTTCGAACATGAACATTTCCTGTATACGAAACCAAGAAATTATCTCACCCTTAACAAGCACAAAACTGAAAAATATTCCTAGCAGCAAAGAATAGACGTATTTCATAACAGCTTAAGTATTTGCGGTACTAGAATCCATGTTGATATCAGTCCACCAACAAAAAACCCGAAAACGGCAATAAAGGAGGCTTTACTTAACTGACTTAGCCCTGTAACCGCATGTCCTGATGTGCACCCGCCAGCATATCGTGTACCAAAGCCCACTAAAAACCCACCAATACAAAGTAATATTAAAGTTACTGGTGAGGTGATTGAAGTCCAATTAAAAATCTCGCTTGGTACTAGCCCCTTTAGATCCGTAATTCCATATGTATTTAGTCGTGCAGCTGTACCTTTGGATATATCCACATCCCCAACGTTTGGAATCATGGCATAAACCAAAAACGCTCCGAAAATGACTCCCAATGCAAAGACCAAATTCCATGCATTTGATTTCCAATCATATTTGAAAAACGAAATATTCGTATTGGGTAAACACATTGCACATATGTCTTTCATAGTGCTGGATATTCCGAATCCTTTGTTCAGAAATATATAAATCAGCGGAACAAGTAAACCAAGTAGTGGTCCAGCGACATACCAAGGCCACGGTTTAGCTAAAAGCTCTATCATTATTATATTATTTAAAATTTAGGATATTGGATTAGTTCTGCATATCGAAGTACAAAAAATATTGGGGCAAAGTCAAATTATTTGAAAGTAAACTTTTGTAAATCGTGATTTATTACAATACAACCAATTCTCAAATTTCAGAAGGTTGATATTTTACCAAAGATGAAATTCTACACTAATTGAAAGTCAATTCAACCTGGAGACAATGATCAAGATCAACCCGGACAGGAAGAACAGAAACATCAGGCCAATCAATCGGTTGGTCCCTTTGGGTGCATCCTTAAACTCTTTCCAAATAAACACGCCCCAAGCAGCCGCTACCATAGTAGCACCCTGACCTAGTCCATAAGAAATGGCAAATCCTGCTTTCTCACTGGCAATCATGCTGAAGGACATGCCGATGCACCAGATAATACCCCCCAGCAGTCCAATCAGGTGAAGTTTAAGGTCCCCCTTTTTGAAATAATCCGCATAGGTAACGGCCTCGCCTTTCAGTGGTCTAAACATAAAGAAGCTGTTCCACAAAAAATTGGAAACAAAGATTCCAATGGAAAAGACGAATACTGCTGTATAAGGGGTGAAAAGCCCGGAATCGGGGGCTATGAAATCAGTAGAAACTGCTGCTGCCACAAATCGATAGAAGAATCCCATCAGAACACCACCTATTACAGAAAGCACAATCCCCTTGACGGGCGTGTTGACTTGGCCGGATGAGAGTTTTTTGTAGGCCAGTGCATCCAGAAGGATGGCAATTGCGACCAATGCTACCCCCGAGAACAACAGGATTGGGTCACCTATTGGAGTGGCTATATAATTGATCACCACCCCTAATACCAAAGCGATACCAATCCCTATCGGAAAAGCAACAGCCATACCGGCAATGTCAATGGCTGCCACAATGAGCAAATTTGCGATGTTAAAGATCGCACCCCCGAAAAGGGCCGAAACAAACGAACTTGTATCCCCTTGGGAAAGGTCTTCCAAAAATCCCCTGCCTTCCGCGCCATAACTTCCCAGGGTCAGGCTGAAAATTGTAATAAAGAGGATGATCCCGAGGGAATAATCCCAATAGAATAAAGGGAAAGGCCAAGACCGGGAGGCCAGCTTCTGAGTGTTGGCCCATGATCCCCAACATATCATCGTGATCACACTAAGGAACACTGCAAGTCCATAACTTTCGGGTATAAACATATTATTGTATTGATTTAAGTTCTGACAAATCGTTCCGGGTTGGGGTTGACATTTGGGCGCCCATTTTAGTCACGGAATAGGCAGCAGCTTTATTGGCAAACCCCACTGCCTCCACCAGCGACATCCCGTCGGATAATCCAACCACGAATGCCCCGTTAAATGTATCTCCCGCTGCAGTGGTGTCCACTGCTTTCACTTTCGGGCTACTCACCAACTGATCAATTTGTTTAGATAGAATATAAGCCCCCTTTGAACCCATGGTGATGATGACAATTTCTACCCCTTTGTTTATCAATCGTTGCGATGCTGTTCGGGCCGTATCCTCATCGGTCACTTTCACGCCCGTAAGAAATTCAGCTTCCGATTGATTCGGTGTAATGGCGTAAAGCGACCGGAGAACCCCATCACTTAATGCTAGTGCCGGAGCAGGGTTCAGCACGACTTTCACATTTTCTTCGATTGCCATCCTCGCCAAGTGTTCCACCACCACCATCGGGATTTCAAGTTGCACCAGTACAAATTCAGCTTGCCCGATTTCGTCGCGGGCATTATCCAAATCCGACTTTAGCATGGTGGCATTGGCCCCCAGCGCAACGGATATGCAGTTTTCCCCTGTATCATCCACCATGATCAGGGCAACACCTGATGGGGTTTCTTCATCAATGCTGACATAAGCAGTGTTGATGCCATGATCCAGAAAACCGCTGATGGCTTCCTTACCAAAGACATCAGCTCCCACCCTGGCAACAAAGGACACCGCACCACCCAATCGGGCTGCTGCTACGGCCTGGTTGGCACCCTTACCTCCCGGATTCATGATAAAACGCCCTCCGAGTACTGTTTCCCCGGGCTTTGGTAAATGACCGGATCGGACCACCATATCGGTATTACTGCTGCCCACGATAACGATTTTTGCACTCATTCTGTGAGTGACTTTTCATAGGTGATCATATTCGACACGTCAAGGTAAACTTTTTCATGTGGATTAGTGATTTTCATTTTCAGGGTATGCTTACCAGGCGGAAGCTCATATTGAAAAAATAATTCATGCGCACGCTCAATGAAATAAATGGGCAATTCCATTGTTTTGTACAATGCTCCATCGATGTGGAATTCAACGATCAGCTTATAGCCTTCCATTGTTTCCTCATCATTGATTAAAGCATATCGATCATCAAAATCAACATGTCGCGCCCGGCCCTTTAAAACCACTCCAATGCCTTCAAAATCCATTTCCAGCTCCTGATCGTCGCCAAAGGCGATGTGATTATCAATTGGGATATCAGCTGCCAGTAAGTAGCCTGGGAAATTTTGCTCCATGGGAGCAGTTATTGCATCCTGTATTTTAATCTTTACTTCATCTTCCGTTACTTCTCCCCCATTCTTTTCAACCAGCTCCAGGGCATGCCGCAAGCTGATTTCATAGACATCGTTGAGAGACATAGTGGTATATTGGAAATCCATGTCCTCGATGGAATTAAGGCCTTTGGACCAATACTCAGGAATTTGGCTATAACCCATTACCGTACCCAAAATGGCGCCTGCGGTAGCTGGGTTACAATCAGAGTCCTGACCGGCCCTGGTAGCGATTTTCATGGTATTGGCAAAATCCCCTTCACCATACAAAAGCCCTAAGACCACATATGCTGAATTGATCTTTGCATCAATATTAAAATCCCTGTGCGCACCATCGGGGCAACCAATATCCTGACCCCATTTTTCTTCTATGAGTTGCCAGTTTTTCCTCCAGTCATTAGGGTACATTTCATGCCAATTCACCACATCGGCAATGCATTGGTAGAAGGAACTTTCTTCAGGTATCATCGAAAGCCCTTTTTCTATGATCATAGAAATATCATCCTCGATGAATGCAAAGCTGTACATGCCAGCCACAAAAACGCCACCATAGTATCCGTCTCCGTAATTCATGATATGCCCTACACGATCGCATATTTCCAATGCCACATTAGGCATCCCAGGGCTCATAATGCCTGCAAAATCCGCTTCGATTTGGAAATCAATGTCTTCGGCATGGGGGTTATTGATCCAATGACCGGATTCAGGGGGCATTAGACCATGCAAAATATTGTAACGGCCTTGCTGGTTCGCATGCCAAAGCCAGTATTTGGCGTTTGCATAAGCTGTTGCATGAGCGGATGAAGGTGCATCAATACCTTCTTTTTCCATAACCTCTACAAAAGTAAGATCCATGTAGATATCATCGTAAAGCCCAGGAATATTAGTCATCCAGTATAACAATGTTGTATCTGACCAGACGATTTCGACACTGTCGGGAATAGTCCTTTTAAGGTATTGAAATTCGGTGGGACCCCCGTAGGTTACACCTATAGTCTGTGCTGCCCATGCACCCTTGATCTTATCCTTCAATGTTTCCATGGATAGCACAACAAATCCCTCTTCTTTTTCAGATTGGTTCAAAACATCACAACTGGTTAGCAGTATAAAACAAAAGACAGCTCCGGTTATGAAACTTAGGTAGTTCTTCATTTGAAAATTGATTAAGTCAATTAAAAATATACAAAATGGTTCGTACCAATAAGGTAATAAATCAATTTCATTTACCTTGCATCCCGGAATGGTTTTTTTCCACGTTATCAGTTAACGGTTGTCTGTTTTCAGTTCCCTGTTGTCAGTTCCCTGTTGTCGGGTTTCAGCCAATTAACGATCAACCATAAACTAAGAACGATAAAGGAATTTTAGCAATGACTTCAATTCTGTTGCCGTTTGTCTGTTGTCAGAAATGGATTCAAATAGTAAATTACATGCTTAAGTGTTAACACCATGACAGACATACATTCTTTTGACGATTATAAAAAAGTGTACCAAGAAAGTGTAGCCAACCCCGAAGGATTTTGGGCAAGTGTAGCAGAAGGATTTACCTGGAAAAAAAAGTGGGACAAGGTGTTGGAGTGGGATTTTGGCAAGCCTGAAATAAAGTGGTTCCAAGGGGCAAAATTGAATATTACTGAGAATTGCCTAGACAGGCACTTGGAAACCAGGGGGGATCAGACTGCCATCCTTTGGGAACCCAACGACGGGGAAGAAAATAGCAAGGCATTTACCTACCGGAAGTTGCATGCCGAAGTATGCAAATTTTCCAATGCCATGAAAGCAAAGGGGATCAACAAAGGTGACAGGGTGTGCATATACATGCCCATGGTTCCGGAACTGGCAATTGCAGTGTTAGCTTGCGCCAGGATCGGTGCGGTACATTCGGTGGTTTTTGCTGGCTTCTCGGCAAAATCACTTTCCGATAGGATCATCGATGCGGAGTGCAAAATGGTAATTACTGCCGATGGTGGATTTCGGGGAACAAAAATAACCCCCTTGAAAGCCATCACCGATGAAGCCCTTGAAAGATGTACTTCCCCGGAAACGGTGATTGTCCTCAAAAGAACAGGTGAAGAGATAAATATGCAACCAGGCCGCGATGTATGGTGGCACGAGGTAATGGAAGGGCAAAGCCCAGAGTGCAAGGCCGAGGAAATGGACGCGGAAGACTTGCTGTTTATATTGTACACTTCCGGCTCTACCGGAAAACCCAAAGGGATGGTTCATACCAGTGGAGGTTACATGGTTTATACTGATTATACCTTCAGAAATACTTTTCAATACCAAGATGGTGAGGTTTACTGGTGTACTGCCGATGTAGGCTGGATAACAGGCCATTCCTATATTATTTATGGTCCTTTATCAGCAGGTGCGACCAGTATCATGTTCGAGGGGATTCCCACTTATCCTGATATGGGCAGGTTCTGGAACGTGGTGGAGAAACATAAGGTAAATATATTTTATACTGCCCCTACTGCCATCAGGGCATTGCAAAAAGGCGATTTGAGTTACGTAGAAAAATATGATCTATCATCATTAAGGGTGCTGGGTACAGTTGGTGAACCTATAAATGAAGAAGCCTGGGACTGGTACAATAAATATATCGGCAAGGGGAATTGCCCCATCGTGGATACTTATTGGCAAACGGAAACCGGGGGATTCGTAATCTCCCCCATCGCGGGAATAACGGAGACAAAACCAGCCTATGCTACCCTGCCGCTTCCCGGCATCCAGTTAGCATTAGTGGACGGGGAAGGAAATGAACTCAATGGCAATGGCATCCAGGGCACTTTGACTATAAAATTCCCATGGCCTTCCATGGCCAGAACAATATACGGCGATCATCAAAGGTTTTATGACACCTACTTTTCAACTTTTGAAGGGAAGTATTTAACCGGGGATGGGGCCAAAAGGGATGAAGATGGATATTACAGGATCACTGGTAGGGTTGATGATGTGATCATCGTTTCTGGGCATAACCTTGGAACAGCAGAAATCGAGAGTGCCATTGATGAACACAAACAAGTTTGCGAAACTGCTGTGGTTGGATTTCCCCACGAAATCAAGGGCAATGGCATCTATGCATTCGTGATCTGCTATCAGCCTCCTACAGATGAAGAGGAATCCAGGTCTGAGATACTGAAAATGGTCACTACTTTAATTGGGCCAATTGCCAAACCGGACAAAATTCAATTCGTGAGTGGACTGCCGAAGACAAGATCGGGCAAAATTATGAGAAGGATATTAAGAAAAGTGGCAGAAGGGGACACTTCAAACCTTGGGGATACCTCAACCTTGCTGGATCCTTCGGTGGTAAATGAAATAATTGATGGGGCTTTGTAGGTGAAAGTTTTTAATATCTCACAATGAAAAACCTGGAAGGGAAATAAATGATTATATTGACCTCCAATATGGGTATCAAAGCCAAAATATCGCTATGGACAGTAATGTTGTATGGGTGTTCTTTTCTGTATTCTTGCAATAAATCCCAAATAGAATCTCAATCTGTCAAATCTTCTGAGCCTGCAGTAATTAGTGACCCTGTTGATCTTGATCTTGATCAGATCATTTTGAATGGTACTTTGAAAGCAATAATAGACAATAGTTCTATAAGCTATTTTATTTACAAAGGGCAACCTATGGGTTATGAATATGATTTATTGAGCTTGCTGGCAAACGAATTAGGTTTAAAATTAGAATTAATTATCACTTCAAATATTGATGAGGCCTTTGAGAAGCTCAATACCGGGGAAGGGGATATTGTAGCTTTTAAGTTAACTGTTACCAAAGACCGCAGGAAGAAAGTGGCATTTACAAAAAGCCATTATACAGTGCGTCAGGTGCTTGTCCAGAAAAAGCCGAACAATTGGAGAAATATGAAACTTCATGAGATTGACAAGTTAATGATCCGTAATCAAGTTTCCCTTATCGGAAAAGAAGTATATGTTAGGGGAAGTTCCTCCTATCTAGACAGGCTAAGGAATCTATCAAATGAGATTGGCGGAGATATTATTATCATGGAAGATCAATTGGAACTGGAAACAGAAGCCCTGATTAAGAAGGTTGCCCAGGGAGAAATTAAATATACCATTGCTGACGAAGACATAGCCATGGTGAATGCCACTTATTACCCGGATATAGATATTCAAACCCCAATCAGTTTTCCACAGCAAATTGCGTGGGGATTGAGGCTCAATTCAGAACAAATAAAGGACACCATAGATTGGTGGATAGATAAGATGAAAAGAAGCCCTGTATACAATGTGATCTATAATAAATATTTTAAAAGCCCTAAAACATCAAGGTTACTGGCACAAAGTAATTATGTCTCGTTTAGCGGTGATAACCTCAGCCCATACGATGATCTGTTAAAAGTAGCAGCAGATTCTTTGGGTTGGGATTGGAGGCTCTTGGCATCACAAGCCTATCAGGAATCAAAATTCGACGCACAAGCTACTTCATGGGTGGGAGCCAAGGGTTTAATGCAAATGATGCCTGCAACAGGCGCACAATACGGAGCTAAAAATTTGATGGATCCTGAGGATAATATGGCAGCGGCGGTAAATTTTTTAACCTACCTGAATAATACCTGGAAAGATAGGGTCGCACATCAATCAGAGCTTATTAAATTTGTTCTGGCTTCCTATAATGTGGGTGTATATGGTCTGTACGTCAAAGAGTACAGCCACGACGGACGGAGGGTAGCGGTGTGAGACAAACTAAAGATCGACCATATTTCTGTGGTTATGGATACCATCGTTGGCGGTTTACGGCATGGCTTTGCTTCCGCACCACGCGCCTTACTTGGCGTTGGTTCTTGC
>CBDVAV010000158.1:0-8532 GCA_965372055.1 uncultured bacterium
GTTTGGGGTAAATGGTGATTTTCAATGGATGACATTATGGACAGACACTAATTAGGATTTCGAAGGTCAAAAAAATAATAGCAATTATTGTATGTTCTAAACATGTATATTAGGCCATGAATTTGCCAGACAGTAATAGGCCTACTCCTAAAATTGGATTATTGACATCCATTTCCTTGGTGGCAGGAAATATGATAGGGTCGGGCATTTTTTTACTGCCTGCTTCCCTGGCTGTGTACGGGGGCATAAGCATGTTAGGTTGGGTTTTCTCCGGTATGGGGGCGATACTATTGGCCTTGGTTTTTAGCAGGCTGAGCCGAATTTTTCCAAAGGCAGGTGGCCCCTACGCCTATACCCGTGAAGGTTACGGCGATTTCGCCGGGTTCCTGGTGGCGTGGGGATATTGGGTGTCAATTTGGTGCGCCAATGCAGCAATAGCGGTAACTTTTACCAGCTATTTATCAGTTTTCTTTCCAGTTTTAGCCCAATCACAAGTAGCAATTACAGTAACTTCATTGACTACAATCTGGTTTTTGACTTGGATAAATTCCCATGGAACAGTAAGTACCGGCAGGGTGCAGTTTATTTTCACAATCTTAAAATTAGTGCCATTATTGCTTTTAGGATTCGTTGGTATATTCTTTATCAATTTTAATCATTTTACACCATTCAACCTTAGTGCAGGTTCTGATTTTAGCGCCATCACGGCTACCGCAACTCTCACCTTATGGGCTTTAGTTGGGATGGAATCTGCAACCATACCTGCTGATGATATTAAAGATCCTTCCTCCACCATTCCAAAAGCCACTGTCCTTGGGACCTTGCTTGTGGTAGTGGTTTACTTGTTTAGTTCTTTTGCTGTCTTTGGTTTGATTAATCCTGGCGAACTGCAAAATTCAGCTGCTCCATTTGCTGATGCCGCATTCGAAATATGGGGCAATTGGGGAAAATATATGGTTAGCCTTGGGGCAATTGCGGCAACTTTTGGTGCACTTAATGGATGGATTTTACTCCAAGGACAAGTACCAATGGCCATCGCAAAGGATAAGCTTTTCCCTTCTGTATTTAAAAAAACCAATAAGAAAGGGTCCCCGGTTCTGGGACTGATAATCAGTAGTATACTTGTAAGTATTTTGGTTGTTGCAAATTCGTCCAGAGGTTTGGTCTCGATGTATACTTTTATGATCTTGTTGGGAACAATTACCGTGCTGGTACCATATCTGTTTTGTTCACTTTCCGAGATACTGATTTTGTATAAAATGAAAAGTCTTGATAAAAGCAAAATGACCAGGTCCCTATTAATTGGAATACCCGCTTTTCTATTTTCTTTGTGGGCAATATCTGGCTCTACAATGGAACCTGTTTTTTACGGATTTTTACTTCTTATGTCAGGAATACCTGTATATGTTTGGGCTAAAATAAAACACAAAATATGATCGAAACCCGACAATCTGAAATCGGACAATTAAAATCAGTATTGCTAAAACATGTAAGTGAAGCCTTTCAAAATGACTTACAAATTAAAGAACAATCAAAATCGCTGAATTATACTGATCAACCTGATCTAACAAAAGCCAATGAAGAATATGAAGCCTTTGTTGAATTACTACAGTCATTTGATGTTGAGTTAAAGTTCCTTCCCATGAACAGCAAAACCAGCCTTGATTCAATCTATGTACGGGATGCATCAATAGCTACGAATAACGGGATGATTATCTGCAATATGGGCAAGCCACAACGATCAACAGAAACTGATTTTCAACATAGATATTTTCAATCTTCTAATATTCCTGTTAAGGGAGTAATTGAAAGCCCTGGAACGATTGAAGGTGGAGACGTAGCCTGGATTGATGATACAACCCTGGCAGTGGGAAGGGGGTATCGCACCAATGATGCTGGCATTGAACAACTCCGGACTTTATTACAAGATGAAGCAGAAGTGCAAGTATATCACTTGCCCCATTACAAAGGCCCTTCTGATGTTTTTCATCTGATGTCAATGTTCAGTCCTATTGATAAGGATTTGGCAGTGGTTTATTCCCCACTAATGCCTGTTCCCATGAGAGAGGAATTACTACGAAAAGGCATTGAACTGGTGGAAGTGCCTGATGAAGAGTTCGATAGTATAGGTTGTAACGTATTGGCGATAGCGCCCAGGGAATGTATCGTGGTAAACGGTAATCCGATAACAAAATCCAGGTTGGAAGCCGCAGGGGCTATTGTACATGTTTATGAAGGAGACGAAATAACCAAAAAAGGGAATGGCGGACCAACATGCCTTACCAGACCTTTGGTTAGATTAATCTAGAATACCTGATTTGGCGTGGGTGCATTAATTATCTATATTAAAGCCAGCAACCTTGAAATAATTGGAACATTCTGAATTCTGCATTACCTGGGCCACCCGATTGGTTTATTCTTACAGTAAGCTTTCCCCTAAGTTAAAAGAATACTGGACTCATCTCCTAAATATTGAATTTTCTAATAAAATCTCCTCTGAAAGGATAATATTCCTTGAGAGTAAAGCTTCTGTAAAGAAAAAAGATGCTGTAGCCCTGATGATGGACGAAAAACCGGATGATGATCAATTAGTGGAATTATTTTCTTTAATTCAACTTCTACATCATAAAGCTAAAATTGATCATGAGGTTGTTCCTGTTAAAGGACTGAAAAGGCTAATCCAGGAAATTTCCGTGATCATCCAAAAAAATAACCTCAAGGAAGCTATTGGAGCAATAAGCGAAGGCCTCAATAAAAAGCTTACCAGTTATCAAAGCCGGGTAGTGATCAAAGTGCCTATCTATGTTATGCCTTTAATACTCGATCATCTATTACGATGGATTATTCTTTGGAATTATGGTCCGGAATCACCCTGGTTCTGGGTTTGGAATATCATTGGTGTGACCACAATAATATTGGTAGGTTCGGCAGTGATCTGGAAAATAAATCAGAAAAAAAATAAACAGATCTTAGATGAATATGGAGGTATAAAAAGTTTTAACCTGAAAAAGAAGATTACCAGTTCACAATACAGTTTAATGGCATTACTGGTAATGGTAAGCATCTTGGTAATCTACATATTAGATACAGAAATTGGTCTCATTACTGCTCCAATTACCCTGTTAGGATTTCTGATCTACTATTCACTGTTCATCAATCTTTTTTCCATGGGTCGATTAGATGAGCAAAATCTTTTAAATCAACTTGATCAACAGCCCCGTTTCCATGAGGGCCTGAGCGCTGATGAAAATGATGAAGCTATTGTAACCTTACAGACCAAGCTGCAGTCAATCACCAGCAGACTGGAAGCTTATATTCTTGAAAGTGTATTGTTTGGGGCCCTGGCATTCAGTGGGTTTCTACAGATAATGGCCGAAGGACTGGTATCTTTTAATGACCTCCAGGTATTTGCAGAAAACAGCCTGTCAATTATGAGTAATGTGATCAATTTCCAATTTGGGAAAATTCCCAACACTATCGCAATACTGACCTCACCAAGCGGATTATTCAGTATGATTTCCGTGGAAACCCTGATATGCTCCATTCTCTTTTTGTCGGTAATTGCAGCACGGTTAAGGTTCAGTGATATTGCCGATAAAGCCGACCGCTTCCTAAAGCTGGCCAATAGCCATAAAGAAAAAGTTGTAGCCTTATATGAAAATGGAGTGATCAATGAACAATCCCAGGAAAGATTTGAAACTCTAAATAATAAGGTCAAGGATGAACTGGTCAATGCTCACCAGGAGCTGGAAAATATGCTCCCGGTCACTTCATACATGCGGTTTTTTAGAAATGCAGGCATTTCCACATTTATGATCATCCTGATCAGCAGTAGCTTGTTTATTTCAGGGTTACTTTCATTTTTGTTCGCCATCCTGGGGATTTCTACCATAATTTATTTCAATCGATCCCGGCTAAGTGAAATAGGCATCCACTTTAACAGGAATTTCAGGATACTATTTGTAAGAAAGGGATACTATTTCTTAATCCTTGGGTTGTTAATTTTTCTCTTGGGGATATTTACCAGGGTAAATTTAAAATGGGATCAAAGTGATGGACTGGTAAGTATAGGATTAATTTTAATCGGATTGTTTTTCTTTTCCATCATAGCAGTAATGCCATTAATGGACCAGAAATTTGAAGAAGCTACCGGTGGCAAAGTTTTCTTCTCGCCAAAAGCCTGGAATGTTATAAGAATAGTTTGGGGAGGGGCAGTATTTTTATTTATTATCGGGATGTTATTAAGATTAATCCAAGGACCCGGAGCTGGCATAGCACTTGGCATATCAAGTTCAGTGTTGGCCATTTTGTTTTTGATATTAGGCTTCCAGTTTTCAGTAAAAAAATGGCTGGGAATTCTGTTGAGTGTTGGAATAGCATCTCAAATTTTAGGCATCATGTTTAAAATATTACACTTGCCAGGACCTCCATCATTACTTGGTTTCGGTATGGCTGTGTTTACAAGTTTATATATAATTCTAGGTTTTCAGATATCAGTTGAGAATCGGTACTGGATCCCAGGGTTGATTGGACTGTTAGTTCTGGATACCAGTACGTTGTTTAAGATAAATAGCTGGGAAGGAGCAGGTATTTTATTCTATTTAGGGTTACTTATGATCCCTATAATCATAATCTCGTTTATTAAACTCAGAAATAATTTTAGTCAGTACTTTCATGGAATCCTGATCATAAGTGCCATAGTTATTAATGTTATGGGTATTTTTTTTATTTGGAATACCTATCGAAAGTTCGAATTGGGATACCATCATTATACCATGGATTTTAATAAAATAGATGAAATGACGAACGTAATGAACGATGTAGGAATTTTTGAAATTGGTAATGCTGATAAACTGATTGAAAACAAGAATATTGTAAGCGAACATATTGATAGGTTTTATTCCTTCAGGCAGGATGTAGAGCCATGGGTCAAATACAACAGAATTCACTGGCGGGTTGTTAGAGTATATTACAATACTGCCTGTCATTTATTTGAGAATGGAACATCTCCTGCTCAACTTGAAATTGGGTTGCAAATTACCCGTGCAGCCAATGATGTGGGTAAAAATATCAACTTTCAAGATGAAGACTTTTATGACTCTTCTTGTAACCCTAAATCATCATTTCTACCTTTATTGGAAGCAGAGTTTTTGCTAAAACTTGACCGCAAAGAAGAGGCTGAAAAGGTACTTGCACAACTGATTGATGTTGCACCTTCAGACCTTAAAGAAGAACTACAACAGAGGCTGACAGCGATAGTGAGTAATTGAAAGTTCCTGTTCAGGGCACTTGTAACATGCAACTTGTAACTTGATACTTACTTTCTACTCATATTTCAAAGAATCCACGGGTTTGGTTATCGAGGCCTTGATGGTTTGAAAACTGATGGTAAACAATGCTACCAACAGAGCAATTCCCCCGGCGATCAGAAACACTTCTGCTCCAATCAATACACGGTATTCAAAAGATTCAAGCCACTTATCCAACAAATAGTAGGTAATGGGAGAGGCGACTAACACAGCAATAAATACAAGGTAGATATAATCTTTTGACAGCATCATCAAGATCGTATTTTCAGAGGCCCCCAGGATTTTTCTCAAACTTATTTCCTTCACTTTTGATGCCATGGTGAGAGCAGCTAGTCCAAGTAAACCCAAGCTACCTATCACAATGGCGAGAATTGAAGCTATGCTGACTATTTTTCCCAAATTTTGCTCCTGCTGATACTGTGCAGCTATGGTTTGATCCATAAAAGTAAAATCAAACTCTTCATTGGGAATAATCTTGTTCCAAGTTGCTTTTACTCTTGCTATGCTATTTTGAAGATCTAAGCCATTAGTTTTAACCAGCAATTTCGGAATGATTGAAGTTCCTACTCCAAAATCATTTATACCCATTAATATCGCTGTTTTACCAATAGTCATCAATAATGGAGGAACAACACCATGAAGTGAATTAAAATTAAAATTCTTTACCACACCTATAACCTCATGATCCCCAAAATCATTACCAGGAAGTTTCTGTCCAATAGGTGTATCCCAACCAAATTGTTCAACGAAGGCTTCATTTACAATTACAGATCTTCTTTGGTCGGCTTGAATTTCTTTAGAGAAATCACGGCCTGTAATTATTTCCATTCCCATAGTTTTTATGTAATCAGCATCTACAAAATTCATGGTGAAAGCCCAATAATTGTTATCATTATCAGTATAGCTAACTCCTGCCCAACCGCCAGTTCCCATGGTATGTGATGCAGCGGCAGTAGCTAAAATAGTAGATTCCCCTTCAAGCTCATTTATAAATTGCCTGGTTAATTCAAAGCCATTATCTATTCTTTCCAAAAATCCACCTTGTCTAGGTACATTCATTTGTATTACTAACATGTGCTCCTTATCATAGCCCAGGTTCTTATTTTGCAAATAGTTGAGCTGGCGTTGCATGATCAGGGTACTGGCAATGAGGAATATTGATAGCACGAACTGAAAAGTTACCATTGATTTGCGGAGACCCTGCCTTCCTCTACCAACATTTAAGTTCCCTTTCAGTATGGATATAGGTTTGAATCCAGAAAGCAAAATCGCCGGATAACCCCCGGCAATAACCCCAACCAATAAAGTCAGGCCCAAGATTGATACTACATTGAAAATATTTAAGTCCAGGGTCAGGGTTTTCCCCGACAACTGGTTAAATAAGGGCAGGTTCACTATAGCCAATACTACACCTATGATCAACCCAAGCAAAGTAATAAGAATTGCTTCACCCATGAACTGCTGAATTATTTGCTGTCTCCTGGCCCCGGCAACTTTTCTCACACCTACTTCTTTAGCCCTGGCAACAGACCTTCCAATGGATAAAGTCATGAAGTTTATGCAACCTACTACCAGGATCAGAACGGCTATTACCGATAATATATAGACATATTTAGGGTCACTGACCACTGCAAATCCAACAGGCACATCGGGATTCAAATGAATATCCGTTATTGGTTGTAAACCGATTTTGTATTGATCTTCCACGTATTCAGTCCCCATTACACTTTCAATCATGGATGGTATTTTACTTTCAAAGTTTTTGACATTAACCCCCTCCTTCAGTAATATATAGGATTCAACAACAACATTGGTCCAGCTTATTTGAGTTCTTTGCCCAAAAAGGAGTTTGTTGTTAAGGTCAGATACAATAATTCCAAATCTGATGCTTGAATTTGCAGGTGGGTCTTCAACCACTGTAGTTACATTGAAATTCCTGTATTCATTGCTGAACCTAATCTCCAGTGGCTTGCCAATAGGATCTTCATTACCAAAATATTTCTTAGCTATAGATGCTGTGATCACTACATTATTCTGATCTTCAAGAACATTCGCAGTTTGTCCCCTGATTAATTTAAAATCAAATATTTTAAAAAAACCTGGGTCGGCAGTATTCACATTTTCACTGAATGATTTGTCTCCATTTCTTACCAAATCAGTAAAAACCCCATACCTGATGGCATTTTCTACTTCAGGAAAGGTTTCTGTCATGGTAGGCACCAAAATATAAGGGGTAACAGCATTAAAGAATATCTTCTCACCGCCATAGTCTTCCAATACCCATGCCCGGTATATCCTATCCGACTTGGAGTGAAATTTATCAAATGTTAATTCATCCTTGGCGAATAACATGATCAGAATACACGAAGCGATCCCTATTGACAGTCCAAAGATATTTATAGTTGAATGAACTTTGTTGCGCCACAAATTCCTAAGGGCAATTTTTATATAATTTCTAAGCATAGCCTTTTGATATTATTTTTAAGAAAAGTAAAAATGCCCAGATAAGGGTGAATTCAAAAACAATGTGCGTTGAACCCTATATTTTATGTACCGAACTGTAAGTTTTTTGAATTCAATTGGGCTAGCAATAGTAGAATTTTCATCCTGTCCTAGAAATTAATTAAGTATTTTATAGGTTTTATAATTGTAATTAATTCCCCAGATCATGGCTACTTATTATTGAGTTTATTTATTAACTTTGTATTATATATATAATATATATGACACCTTATACTATTATTAGCAACCTAGGACGATATAATTTTAATTATGAAAAAGATCCTATTAGGTTGCATCACTTTTATTTCTATACACCTGTCTTATGGTCAATTGACTGTTGCAGGGGAAACCATGGCAGCCCAGCAACTTGCTGAAGAACTGGCCGGGGAAAACATCACTATACTCAATGCTACCTTAACAGGAGCATCTGTTCAGTCCGGAATATTTGAATTTACCGGAGAAGGGTTGGGCATAAATTCAGGTCTGCTCCTGACTTCGGGAAGTTTGACCAATGCAGTTGGCCCTAACTCATCCGGTTCCACATCAAGAAACAATTCGGGTGGAGGATCTGCCGAATTAAACTTACTATCTGGAAAAACGACCTACGATGCCGTCATGCTGCAATTCGATTTTGAAGTGCAGTCAACAGCGATATCTTTCAACTATATATTTGCTTCAGAGGAATACAACGAATGGGTCGGCTCCAATTTCAATGATGTTT
>CBDVAV010000159.1:0-8525 GCA_965372055.1 uncultured bacterium
ACCAGATTGCTATTTTCAGATAGGTATTGATTATTTTACCGGGCATTTTTATTCTCTTCTACTTACAAGTATACGATTGAACAAAATAGTCTTTGTCATCCATGGGTAAATCTTTGTCAAAAATTGTCTCCATTTATAAACGAAAAACCCCGGGAATAAATCCCAGGGTCTGGTCAAAAACAAAACTGTAAAAGTTAAATAGTGAAGCTTTTTGCATTCGTTTTACTACTGATTTTGAATGTATAGGATTTCGAAGCGAATTTAGACAGATCATAAACTATGCTAAATCCGGATTCTGCTTTAATATTTTGTTTATGTAACAATGTATTTTGGTCATCATAGATACCAATTGAAATATTACCATTGATTTCTTTTGAAACCAGTACTTGGTATTTGTTTTCATCAAGTGGCTTCACTGCAAAACTCTCAAAAGTATTCATGACACTAATTGAGTGTTTTCCAAACGAATCTGTAATTTCAAACTTGTAGACACCTCGATTCATCTTTTGGAGATTGTAAGGCCTCATAAATCCATTTCGGTTTCTGACTGCATCTTTCATGATCAATCGTCCTTGAGGATCAAATATGTTGATTTTAACATACTTAGTATCAGTATCAGTGTACAATAGATTAAAGATCCCTTTTTCCCGGCCAGGTAATAATTTTACCCGTTCAGATTTCCCTTCATCGTTTCCAGCTGTTGCCAGAGTTGTTGCCAGCATTAAAATTATGGTCCAAATTTTCATAATGTTTTTATTTTGAGTTAATATTTATTTAAGATGTGTGGGATTTAACGCAGCAACCTATGGCAGCTTTGTCATCATGAAGTAAATGATTGTCAAAAAATGTCATTCGATTTCTAAATATGTAAAAAAGGGGAGCAGTGGAGATAATTTGATCAACTTTTAAGCCTTATTAAAAAGTTGTAGTCAAAATAAAATAGCAATTTCAAAGATTTTCTTATATTGAGCTAACTATTCAGACCTGCCCATTTTAATGAAGAAGATTAATTACCTCAGTATATTTTTTGTATTTATTGGAATTGTTGGCATCTATTTAATTCTTATTTACTTTTTTTATAAATTTGAAAAAGGATATCCAGGGTCAGAAATTGACAGTTTTGATGATGTGGTATGGTGGTCAATAGTTACCATTACAACCGTTGGATACGGTGATATTGTGCCGGCCTCTCCAAATGGAAGATATATTGGATATTTTTTTCTCTTTGTTAGTGTCGGCACTTATGCTTTATTAATTGGACAAATATCAAGTATTATGGATACCCTAAAAGAAACAAGAAAACTTGGGCAATTTGGCACCAAGGCAACAAACCATGTAGTAATTATAGGATGGACCGAGTTTGGCAAGGCAGTTACTGACCAATTGGTAAGTGCCGGCAGGGAGGTAGTGGTGGTTACGAAAGAAAGAAATAATGTTGATCTTATTAAGGAGTTTTATGGGTCCAAGAAAGTTTTTGTGCTTTTTACTGATTTCACTAATTACGATCAGCTTACCAAGGTAAATATTGAAAAAAGCTCCATCGTGTTTGTCAACCTTGACGATGATACGGATAAACTTGTTTACATCCTCAACATCAAGAAAATATACGAAGGCCTTGATTTTATTGTGACCTTGGACAATGCCAATCTTAAGGGTACTTTTTTCAGTGCCGGGGTTACTTACGCCATTTCCAAAAATGAATTGGCTTCCAAATTGCTGGCATCTTATATTTTTGAACCTGATGTGGCAGGGTTTAATGAAGAGATAATGACTTATGCGGAGACCGATGATGAGTATGACATGAAAGAGTACCAGATTGAAGAGAAAAACCCACTGGTTGGCCAATATTATGAAAAAGTATTTTACGATCTGAAAAAAGATTATAATGCTGTTCTGGTTGCAATAGTGAAAATTGTTGAAGGAAAGAGGGTGCTTCACAAAAACCCTGAAGATGATATAATAATAAATCAAGGAGATTATTTACTTATGATCTTGAACAATAAAGCTGATAAGAAGATGTCCGGTATCTTTAAAATAAGTGAAGGCCTATAAAGTACAAGTAATTATCAATCCATTTCATCTATATATTTACCATTGAAACGAGTCAATTTAAACAATTTATTTATAGGTTTCCTGGGATTATGTGCCACGGTTGCAATTCTCACCGGATTGGGCATTATATATTATCTTTTCGTTACAATTCAGAAATTACGGGACAGTTCTTTTACGGTAGATAACGACACGTTGGGCATGATAGGTGAATTTCTGGGTGGTACAGTGGGGGCAATATGGGCCCTTGCAGGAGTAATTTTGTTTTATTTGGCTTTGATCTATCAAAGAAGGGAACTGGAATTACAAAGACAAGAGTTGAAAGAGACGCGGGAAATCCTTGAAATACAATCCGATACAATTGCCATCCAACAATTTGACAACACCTTTTTCAAGTTATTGGAATTTCATATTGAAGCTTCAAGAAAAATTCAATTGACGGGAAACCAAAATGGCTTTGACGAGTTATATAAAGACTTTATTTCTCAAATCAAACAGGTGAAGCGGAAAAGGAAAATAGACAGAAGCGCCAAAATGTTGAACGATGAAATATATGGAAATTGTTTTCAAAGCGTATATAACGGGTATAAAAACACTTTACAATTATATTTTGAAAGCTATAAAACCATGGTGCATTTTATTCTGGAAAAAAGCCATGACCCAACATTTTATTTCAATGTCATTAAAACCCATTGGTCAGAGCAGGAATTAATCATTCAATTCTATTATATCCTGTTTTATACGGAAGATAAATCCCTTAAATCCATTGTTGAAAAATATGGCCTCTTCCAGGGACTCAACCAGCGATATATTACAGAAATTGACAGGCTTCATCTGGAAAAAGTTAAAGCCAGTGCTTTTTTACCAGCAAAGCGCAGTAAAAATCGAACGATTTTAAATGAATGACTGATACTGACAATAAATAGTAACTTCATCCGGCCATCAATCAAATGCATTAGCTTCTCAACCCATGTGACATTTTTCACACTTTTTAATGCTGAAAACAATAGCATTTTTGGACAGAAGGGTTGAATAGCACTATAATTGCATGAACTAAGCATAACTATAGAGAATAAGCCTAAACATGGATGTTATATTGTACATAATATTCATTGTTTGTCAATAATAAAAGCAACTTTTATTTACTAAATTAAAATAATTATTTAAAGGGCTATTATAAATCAAAGCCTTATTGTATTTTAATTACGGGTGTATTAGTAGCTTATTGAGAACTAAAAAACAGATTAAACCCATGAATAGAGTTATCAAACTAACCTTATTAATAATTGTTATAATTTATATTGTTCAGGGCTGTAAAGATGATGATGAATCCATAGCAATAGGCATTCTGACTGGGACCGTAACCGATGCCATTTCCGGCGATCCTCTTGCAAATGTATTTATAAATATATTTAATGATACCACAAATGCCCCAATTGGGAACAGCATTACCACTGGTAGTAACGGTATATTTACTTTCCAGCTTGAGCCTGGCAGATATTTTATGAAGCTTTCAAAGCAAAAATATGTAAGTGTGCCTTTTCAGGGAGTGAACCCGATCCCATTCACAATTGAAACGGGCCTGACAATTGAAAGATCTATACAAATGTTCCCCGATGAAACATCCAATACGGGGGTAATTTCTGGAAGAGTAACCGATGGAACTGACCCATTGGGCGGGGTTTTAATAATTGCTTCCAGGTCAGATGGATCTTCAACTTTGTCATCTGTTTCTGATGGGGATGGCAATTTTTATGTTTTCAATGTGCTGGCGGGGTCATATATGGTAAAAGGTTTGATATCTGGATATAATGGTGATGCCGTTGAAGCTTCAGTTACCGGAAATGCTGAAACATCAGGGATAGATTTGGTCTTGGGCAGTGGTGCTTCAGGCATCTTCACTGGTCAAGTAAGGCATTTATCAGCGGAAAATATTGAAGTTGACGTGGCTTTGATACACTCTGCCACCAGGGAAACAATTCCCGGCCTCACTTCGGAGACTTTGAATCTTGCATTTACTATCTCTAATATTCCAGATGGGAAATACCTGGCCAGGGCCACATTTGAGAATGATAACAGGGTGATGGACCCCGACAGGATAGCGAAATTTGGTGAACCTGAAGTTACGATATCGGGAGGGAATACCGTTGATCTTCAAATTTATGTTACCGGCGCAATAGTGTTGGTTACACCTACAAATGATTCTACAACTGTTGAGCCCTTGCAGATTACCAGCACCTCGCCTGCTTTTGAATGGGAAGCCTTTGCCAGTACCAGTGATTATGTAATAGAGGTGTCTGATATTAATGGAACTATAGTTTGGGGTGGATTTAGTAATTCAGGTGGGCTTCTGACAAAAAGACTGGAAATTCCAAGTAGTCAACTTATGGTTGATTACAATTTCGACAGCACGGCAACGGTTTCTTCACTAAAGCCTGGTATGATTTATAGATGGAGAATATTTGCCAGTAAAAACGACCAACAATCTGATACAGGTTGGACTCTGATTTCTGCCAGTGAAGATCAAAAGGGGTTGATTAAAATCGTGGAATAATTTTAACTTGACATATTATGATAATTAACAAGTGAGTAATAACCCTGGAAGAGTTTTAGTTGAATTGTCCCTTTCATTCCTAGTAGTTATCCTTGCCAATTCCTGTGCAAGTGATAATATCGAAGAACTCTATGGATTATCTGATTTCGTATGCGATCCTCAGCAAGTAGGTTTTTCAAGTGTGATTCAACCAATTATCGAAACAAATTGTGCCATCAGGGGTTGCCATGTTCCTGGGACTGGCAGGGCCAACTTTGAAGATGTAAACCAAATTAAATTCAATGCGGTTGAGATCAAACAAAGAACACAATCCAGGGACATGCCCAGGGGAAGTGGTTCATTGCCCCAAGAGGAAATAGATCAGATTTCCTGTTGGGTAGATTCAGGGGCTGACATTTCAAATTAAAACAGCTATCGGATGAAAAGGATCGGGTTAATTATAATACTTTCAGGTTGTGTGCTTTTTTCCAGTGCTCAGAAATATATTACCGAAAAGAGTGAAATAACCTTTTTCTCTGAAGCCCTCATTGAAAATATTGAGGCAGTAAATAAGAAGTCAGTCAGTATTTTGGATAGCGAAAATGGTGAAATAGTATTTTCTATACCCATGAAAGAATTCCAGTTTAAAAAATCCCTGATGCAAGAGCACTTCAATGAAAAATATATCGAAAGCGATAAGTATCCTAAATCTATATTTAAAGGTAAGATATTGGATTTTAATATGGAGGAGGGTAAACGTGAAGCCTCTGCCGAAGGCGAATTGAAAATTCATGGGGTAACTAAAAAAGTTAAAATAGACGGCGAATTGGAAATTAAAAATGGGAAAATATTTATGACCTCAACCTTCCAGGTAAAAATCGAAGATTATAAAATTAAAATACCCAGATTGCTATTTCAAAATATTGCAGAAATTGTTGATGTAAAAGTTGACCTTGAGTACAAAAAATATGAAAAATAAGCACCTGCTGCTAATTATTGTTGCTTTACTCAATTTTATTGGTAACCTGAATGCTCAGGATTTGATGGACCTGTTAGAGGAAGAAACCAAATCCGATGAAAAGTCAATTACTTCAAGTATTTTTAAAGGATCCAGGGTTATCCACGGACACTCGGTAAAAACCAAAAAGAAAAGGGAACTGGAATTCCTGATCATGCACCGTTTTGGGACTATTAATTCAGGGGCAAGAGAATTCTGGGGACTTGATGAATCAAATATCAGGCTGGCGTTTGAATATGCAATTACAGATATGTTGAATGTAGGAATTGCCAGGAACTCATTTCAAAAAACTTTTGATGGGTTTATAAAATACAAATTGATTAGCCAACAGGATGGAACTGGAGGCAGCCCCGTTTCCGCTGTTGCCTTTGTCAGTAGTACTATCAATTCACAGAAATCACAACGAATTGTCCCTAGCTTAACACCCGGAACTGACCTTGCTTTTGAAAACAGGATGGTCTATACCTACCAATTATTGGTTGGAAGAAAATTTAACCAGGATTTTTCCCTGCAAATTGCCCCCACGATAGTCCATAAAAATCTCATCAATTTTCTTGATGACGACAATGATATTATTGCCCTGGGAGTAGGTGCCAGGCAAATGATCACAAAAAGTGTAGCTATTAACTTCGAATATTATTATCAACTCAACCCTAATCGGTTTCAATCCAGTGCTACTACCAGGGAAGATTACCGAAATTCGCTGGCTTTCGGAATTGACATTGAAACTGGTGGCCATGTTTTTCAATTACATTTGTCCAATTCAAGGGCGATGATAGAAAAAGCATTTATTACTGAAACTACTGGTGAATTCTTTAAAGGAGACATTCATTTTGGGTTCAATATTTCCCGCACCTTCCAACTCGGTAAATAATAATATTATTATCTTTTATTTCGGATTCGGGTACAGGCTTTACATGTTTAAACCTAACCCCCTTTTTCCGATTTAAGATTTTAATTTGGTAAGATTAATACAGAAATGATTCTATATTTATGTGATGACTAGGTTTGTTCTGCAGATTTTCTTCTTGGTTTTTTGGGTGACTGTTGTACAAAGCCAGCGTATTGACAGCCTGAATATTCAGCTTAATTCAACAACGGATCCTGCTGAAAAAGGAAAATTATTTGCGGAGATTGCCGAGCAACAATTTAATAACCGGAACTACCGCAATGCCATTATCTCTATTAGGAAATCAAATAAATTTGCGAAACAATCCAGTAATGAGCGATTGCTCAACCTCAACAATCTGCGGTTGGCTAAATATTACTATCAATTAGGGGACGAAAAATCAGCATTAGTATACTTAAAGCTGTATTCTATTCAAAATGAAGCCAGAGTGGTTGAACAAAAGAATAAATATATTGCCAGGCTGGAGAATCTACATGCCCTTGAAGTGAAAGCACTTAAAGAACAACTCCAACAAAAAGAGGTTCAACTTGACGATTTAAATGAAAAGGGCAGCCAGTTGTTGGATGAAAACATTCAATTTAAGTGGTTCACATCCCTTTTGATCTTGCTCACTTTATTACTTGGAGGATTTATTGGATATAAGAGGTATCTCTTCAGAACAGAAGAATTAAACCAAGAAAAGTTAAAAGAGCAAAAAGGAAAACTAAACAGTTTAAAAGAAAGTATTGGAGAAAAAGACCAGTGGATAACCCAAATCGAACACCAACTGTTTGAAGGGAGTGCTTATGCCCATCTTACCCAAGAAGCACTTTTTTCAAAATCGAAAGACATGGTTGAGGCATTTCCAGACAGTTTTGTACTTGATATACCCAAAGAGGAGGCCGGAGGTGATTTTTATTGGTTTACGTCTACCGAGACTCATCATTTGCTTGCTGTAGCCGATTGCATGGCAACAGGTATAAAAGGAGGGTTCCTGAGTTTACTGGTCAACAACTTGTTAGGGCAAATCGTGTTGACCGGTAATATTACCTCCCCCAATATGATTTTGACATTGCTTGACCAGAATTTAAAACAAAGGCTTGATCCTGATAAGAGTGAAATTTATTCTGGCTATGGAATTAGAATAGCGATTTGTGCAATTAATAAGCATAAAGAAGAGTTGGAATATTCCGGGGCGAAATTTACTGTATATTATTCTCGAAACGGTGAAATAGAAGCCGTTTCAGGAAGCCAGTTCCCAGCTGGCAATTTTTACCATGATGAAAAGTTTTATGCTTCGGAAACAATAAAACTTGAAAAAGGCAATATGCTGTTTCTTTCCACCGATGGATTCCAAAATCAATATGGAGGCAAAAGCAACAAGAAATTTATGAGGCCTGCCTTTTTAAAATTACTGACATCTGTAGGCAAGCAAAAAGTAGAGGAACAGCATTTTGTGATCGAGAAAGTTTTTAAGGATTGGAAGGGAAGAAAAGAACAAACCGAGGATGTATTAGTTATCGGGTTGCAGATGTGATGGCCTTTATTTGATGATCCTCAACTAGAATTGTTGTAAAAATCGTATTTTTGATTAAAAGTGAATTTCTGTATGTCAGTAAAATATATAACAGATGGAAATGGAAAACAATCGGCTGTAATTGTTCCATTAAAGGAGTGGGTTCAAATTAATGAGAAAAATGAAAAGCTTAAGAATAAACTGAAAGTCCTCACTGGAATGAAAGATGCAATTAATGAGGTAAAATCAATAAAGAAACAAAAAAAGAAAGGAAAGTCGCTTAGCCAGTTTCTAGATGAAAATTAACGTTATTGCAACTTCTAATTTTCAGAAAGAAGCAAAGAATCTTATCAAAAAATATAAATCACTAAAACTTGAACTCTCCAAACTAAATTCTCAACTTAAGTCAAATCCTAGAAAGGGAATCAGTTTATGTAATAACATCTTCAAGATACGTTTAGCAGTTAAAAGTAAAGGAAAAGGTAAAAGTAAAAGAAAAGGTAAAGAAAATGGTAAAGAA
>CBDVAV010000160.1:0-8521 GCA_965372055.1 uncultured bacterium
GCTGTAGTTATGAATATTGATGACCTTCTTTGTGTTGGGGCAATTGATAACATTCTACTTTCATCAACCATAGGGAGAAATAAACCAAGGATACCTGGGGAAGTAATTCAAGCAATAATCGAAGGGACTGAAGAAATTTTACAAATCTTGAGGGATCATGGCCTGGATGTAAAAAGCACCGGAGGTGAAACTGCCGATGTAGGTGATCTTGTAAAAACAATTATTGTAGATAGTACAGTCATCTGCCGCATGAGGAAGGAAGATGTAATTGAAAATAATATCTGCCCAGGTGATGTAATTGTAGGATTTTCCTCTTTCGGCCAAGCATCATATGAAAATGAATATAACGGCGGTATGGGCAGTAATGGCTTAACTTCCGCCAGACACGATTTATTTTCGGGAAAATATAAGGAAAAATATCCCGAGTCATACGACCAGCAAATCCCAGATGACCTGGCTTATTCAGGAAAATACCTGGTGACTGATAAGATAGATGAAGTGCCAGTGAATGTAGGAAAATTAGTACTTTCCCCTACCCGGACCTATGCCCCACTAATGAAGAAAATATTGGCTTCACATAGCAGAAATATCCACGGGATTATTCATTGCAGTGGAGGAGCTCAAACAAAGGTGTTGAATTTTGTATCAGGCGTCCACATCATAAAAGATAATCTATTTCCTGTTCCACCTTTGTTCAAACTTATCCAGGAGGAGAGTAAAACAGATTGGAAGGAGATGTACAAAGTATTTAACATGGGGCATAGGTTGGAGATTTATCTGGCAGAGAAGCATGCGAAGGATTTAATAAAAATCGCCGAAGAGTACAAAATTGAATCGAAGGTTATCGGTAGGGTAGAGGCATCATCTACAAAACGATTAACCATTATGGATAAATACGAATACAGTTAATTTTATCAAACGACCTTCTTTTAGTGTGGTGTTTGATTTCTTAGATAAGCCTTCTTAGCTGGATAGTCCTATTGATAATTCTGCCATCCCTTTCTAGCGTTAGGCTTATCCTGCGTTGATTTTTGGAATTGAAATATCCAGCTACATTGTCCAATTTCATTTCATTTGTTGGCCTACGGTTAATTTTAATAATGAGATCACCTACTTCTATTCCTGCTTCATCCCCAGCCGAATTTTCTCTAACCTCCACTATTTTAAAAGTGTTCAGTCTTCTGCCTTCAGCACGGATTACTATACCACTGAGATTGAAATCAAATGGCTCCCTAAATTTGGAGTTCTTTTTATAAAACAATTGTTCTGAGAAAAAATCAAAAACTATATTGAAACGGGAAGTGATTCCTCCTCCAATGGTGCCATTTCTTTTCACTCTGCTCAACGAGTCGGGATAAGAACCTATGTTGGGAAATAAAGCAATCGGATTTCGGATTTCATAAATGCCAAATTTGAAATAATTGATCCTGGCAACCTTTCCTTCTATTTCGCCGGATAGCCCTCTCCCCAAATAACTATCAAGATTTTTTTCCGGGACTACAACCCTTTGATCTGATTCTGACAACAGAAGTATGGCATGGCTTGCCCCAGTATCAATCATAAGTTTGACTGGAAAATTTTTACCTTCTTCAATACTAACCACGCCATTGAGATAGGGTTTGGTATCTTCCACGGTAATGGGAATGCTTTGGTATGATTTTTTTGGTCTAAAATGTTTAGGGTCATGTATCCTCAATACTTTTCTTGCATAGTTTATTTCCACTATAAACCTGCTAAACAGTTCATATCCTATTATCCCATGAACGTCAACCCCAAGATAGTTTCTTAGTTGCAGGAGGTCTTCTTCAAGAACAAATAAAGCGTGGCCTTTGCCTCGTACTCCTGGCAACTCAATAGTTACATTATCGGCGATGTAGGCATCGATGATTTTTTTGCCTCCCGCACCGTAAATCGTCCTCGTACGGGAATAATTCATGTTGAGAAAATCACTAATGGATTTGTCGGTCAAAATTGCTGTCCTCACTCCAGTATCCAGAATAAATTTCAATGGTAATCGATCATTAAGAATTACTGGTATCACTATTAAATTATTATGGATCTCAAATGGGATATCGACACGCTTACGGCTTTCGTCGCTAATTTTAAAACCTAGCGTTGCAGTGTTGTTTTGAGAAAATACTCCCGCATTAATAAATAATAGCAGGGCTAGATTGGATAGAAATTTCATTATATCTTACCGTTGCTAAAATTTAAACAAAAATTCTGCCTAAACCCATTTTCTGCTATTTGTTTACTCGTAAGCCAGCACCTTTATTGGCTCCACTTGCAGCACCTGATAGGTATGGAATCCTGTGATGATAAATGTGGCTATGACCCCTAATAGCGAAATCCAAATAAAAACTCCAATATCAAACTGAGTAGTGAACAAGAATCCACTTATCCAATTATTTACTAATAAAAATGCAACTGGCCAGGAGATAAGGATCGATAATATTACCAGAATAAGGAATTCCTTGCTAAACAATAATAAAATATTTAACCGACTTGCTCCAATTACCTTCCTAAGCCCTAACTCATTCGTTTTAAATTCTTTTAAATACGCAGAATAGCTAAACAATCCCAAGCTGGAAATCACAACCATGAAGTAGGAGAATAATGATATTATTTTTATCAGTCTATTTTCTTCACTGTAAAAGTAGGCATGTGATTTCGAATAAGTACCTAATTCAAGGTAGTTATTAGAATTCCCCCATTGTGATTTTATTTTGTCCATAACAGCTATTGAACTTCCTTGATTTGACTTGATCCATAAATAGTCCCTTTGATCCCCTATCAAAATTACTTGGGGAAGGGTTTTTCCCGTAAGGGGCGAAAAATAAATGTCCTTGATTATACCTACTACAATTGCTTTCGAACCCTTGATCGGCAAATCGTACAGCATGTGGGAATTCGCACCACCCTTCGTGTATCCTGCAACTTTGGCAAAATGTTCATTCACAATTGCCATGGGCAAATTCTCTTCAGTGGATTCGGGGATTGAGCCAGAAATAAACTCCAGGGATAATGTTTGGGCTATCCTTTCATCGGCAATATTATATCCTGCCAATATTTCGGAATTTTTTCCATTTACTTCTGATGTGAAAACATTGATCTTCTGGTCTTTATCATTTGGGATCAGGTTGGAAAAGGAAATGCTTGATACCTGTGATATTTCTTTCATCATTTTGACAATGGCGGGTATGGAACTTCGTGGAATTTGCCGCAGGTCTATGTAAAAAATATCTTGCTCATCAATTCCTGTATCAGTTTTGTCCAAAAAATCGATTTGCTCTTCCATTAACCTACCTCCAATCAGCATTATCAAGGTAATTGAAAGTTGTAGCACTATCATTGATCTTCTAAGAGAAATCGACTTGCCCGAGGTCTTGCCCTGAAATCTCTTCAAAATCGAGAGGATATTTAACCGTGACAGAAAATGTGCTGGATATATCCCGGCAGAATATCCAACTATTACAATAATCCCACTAAGCAATATATAAAATGAAGTACTCGATTGTCGAAGGGTTAAATCCTTCCCACTTAATTCGCTAAAACCAGGTAATACAATGTCTGCTATTACCAGGCTCAGGATTAATGCGGAAATCGTAAAAAAAAATGCTTCTACTAAAAACTGTCCTTTTAATTGGCCATTGGTAGTTCCAAACAACTTTTTTATGCCTATTTCTTTTTTTCTTCTGGAAAATCTTGAGGTTGCCAAGCTAGCATAGTTTATACTACCCATTACCAGCATGAACACCGCTACCCCAGCTAGAATCAAATCAAATGAAAAACTCGCGTTTTCACTGAGTTCATTCTCAAGGCTCGATTCCATATGGATACCTGACAGTGGTTGAATGCCAAACCTCCCACTACCATTTAGTGTTTTGATGATGGGTTCAAGATTTCTTCGATATAATTCGTCAAGGTCCCTGCTCAAAGCCCCTGATTGGTAATCCCGGCCAAGAACCAGGTATGTGTAGTTGTTGAATGATGTCCATGGGGACTGATCATATTCAGGGAAAGTTCCCTGGCTGACTATTGCTTCAAAATCAAAGTGTGAATTATCAGTAGATTCATTTAGAACACCTGTTACTGCTAACTTAACTCCATCATTGGTCTCAATAATCTTTCCCAGGGCATTTTCACTTCCAAAATATTCCACCGCAAGTTTTCTACTGATCACGATGGAATTAGATTGATTAAGTGCAGTGCCAGAATTCCCAAGCAGAAACGGGTAAGGGAAAATGCTAAAAAAGGAGCTGTCAGCTTCGTAAACATTTTTACTATAGGCCTGCTTTTTTTTTGTTTTCAGAATGACCTTCCCAGGCAAAACAATCCTACAATAATCCTCAATTCCAGGATAATTTAATTCAAGTTCCAGAGCTACTGAGGATGGAACTAGAGGAACATTGATCTCGTTTTCCCCAAAATGCAAATGTGATGTCAGTCTGTAAATTCTTTTATAATTGGGGAAGTGCCTGTCATAACTGAAATCATCCAACAGGTACAAAAACAAAATCAAACTACAAGCAATACTGA
This sequence comes from uncultured bacterium, assembly GCA_965372055.1. Lineage (GTDB taxonomy): Bacteria > Bacteroidota > Bacteroidia > Cytophagales > Cyclobacteriaceae > CBDVAV01. The sequence continues at coordinate 4,540 of CBDVAV010000160.1, forward strand.
ATGCCAAACCCAATAGATTGATCAGTCCATGGAAATTTTGATTCCTGTAATGCCTGACTGCTATTTTTAGGTAAAGACTTAGCACTATCTTGTTTTTACATATAGTATTCCAACTAGTGTGCCGTTCCCTAAAAGGTGCGTTTTTAGATAATTAAGACTATATAAGCTATAATGGCAAGGTATAAGTTGTTCAGCAAAGCACGAAACTGTGTACACAAACGAACACTATGTTTCATCTTTGCTCATCCACTTGGGCTTTAAAATTGGGCGATAAACTTCCATTTTATTGATCAAATCATCTGGTTCGGAAGATACCAAAAGGAGTTTTCTATTTTCAGGGGATAAAAATCCTTCAGATACCATAATGTCAAGCTGTTTAATTAGCGGGTCATAAAATCCATTAACATTAAGAATACCTGTCGGTTTGGATATTAATCCCAATTGCACCCAGGTAAGGATTTCTGCCAATTCTTCAAGAGTCCCGAATCCGCCTGGCATGGCAATGAAGGCATCAGCCAGTTCGCTCATTTTCGTTTTTATTTCATGCATTGAATTAACATAAACCATTTCTTTTAATCATCCGTGCCCGACTTCCTTTTCCCATAAAAAATGAGGTATGACACCCGTTACCTTTCCTCCACGGCCAAGTACTTCATCGGCCAGTATCCCCATCAATCCTATGTTCCCCCCACCATAAACCAAGGAATAACCTTTATTTACAATAGATTCGGCCAAACGACAGGAGGCCGATTTAAAATCATTTTCAAAGCCTGTACTGGACCCGCAAAATACACAGATGCTTTTCATTCAATTATACTTTTAAATTTTCGCCAAGGTAATTATTTCTATTAGATCAAGTTGATTGGTAAATGATTATTTCTTTTTGTTATTGATTGAAATTATTATTTGAAATAGAGAGGAGTTGATCTTGTAGATTACCTCTTTTGAACTTCCAATTTAATACCGGAGCTCTAAAAATCCAGAAAAAATGAGTCCCTCAATCAGATTAGGGATTTTATGAATAATCAATTAGTGAAATATTTAAAAAAAGAATTGGATGCCTTTCAATCTAAATCAAAGGGTATTTCTTTTGTTTTTTAGGCAGTCAATTTTCAGTGTTTAAATTATTTGTTGAGAATCTATTTTACAATGAAAATGCCACGTAGATATCACAAGAAGGAGTGCCCATTTTTCCTCCTCCGCAGGCTATCACCACGTATTGTTTCCCATCCACCTCGTAGGTAATGGGAGTTGCATAACCTCCGGCTGGCAGATCAGTGCCCCATAATTCTTTTCCAGAAACTTTATCAAAAGCCCTAAATCGCTGGTCCTTGGTGGCACCAATAAAAAGTAAACCGCTCTGGGTGATCACTGGACCACCGTAGTTTTCAGATCCCGTAATGGGAATCCCCTTGTCTGTCAATTCTTGAAATTCCCCAAGTGGGACCTGCCATACAATTTCACCCTTGTTCAAATCAATGGCGTTAAGAGTCCCCCAAGGTGGCTTTACGGCCGGATAACCTTTGTCATCTAAAAAACGTCCAAAACTATTTAGGGTATAAGGCAGGAAATTAGGGTTAGAACTTTGAAGCAACTCCATAGGAACTTCCATGTTATCATCTTCCAGAAGATATGCTGAAATAGCTTTTACTTCTGCTTGCGATAATTGGGGAAGTGGGGCCATCGTACCTTGTCCATTTTTTAAAATGTTAGCTACTTGGATTGCATTGAATTTGTCTTTCAAGTTTATGAGACCGGGATTTACGTCCAGGCCTTTCAGGTCAGAACCATGGCACTTTACACATTGTTGATCGAATAAAACCTGCCCCATCCGGCCCAGGCCATCACCTTGCACCATTTCAATTTTTTTGGCACGGTACATCCAGGGCATTTCATTAGCATTAACATACAACCATCCAGATTCCGGATCGTAACCAGCCCCACCCCATTCAGCACCGCCATCGAAGCCAGGAAACATGATGTTTCCCTGTTCGCTGGGAGGAATGAATTGACCGTTGGATTTTAGGGCAGCCCATTGTTCTTTGACTGTTATGAGAGGATGCTTGGTATCCCTCACAAAATCCTGGATGTTAGCATTGGCCTCTGGGAAAAGGTCACTGACCAAGTCTTCTGTGAATTGTTGCCGGGAAAAGGGCGGGATATGAACAGGAATCGGCTGGGTTGGCCAAGCAGATTCTCCTTCCAATTCAGAAGGGGGAAAGGGCTTTTCCTCAATTGGGAAAATAGGTTCACCGGACATTCGATCAAAAACAAACACATGACCAGATTTGGTCACCTGTGCCACAGCTTTTATTTCCTTCCCATCCTTTTTAACTGTAACTAAATTTGGTGGAGCGGGAATATCCCGGTCCCAAAGATCGTGGTGCACAAATTGAAAGTGCCAAACCCTTTCCCCGGTAACTGCATTGAGTGCAATCAACGAATTGGCAAATAAGTTTTGCCCAGACCTGTTTCCTCCATAAAAGTCGTAGGAAGCGGAACCTGTTGGTATGTAAACAATTCCCGTTTCTTCATCCAAAGCCATTCCTGCCCAAGAATTGGCTCCTCCGATGTATTCCCAAGCATCTTCTGGCCAGGTATCATAACCAAATTCCATGGGTAGCGGAATGGTATGAAAAATCCAGAGCATTTCACCAGAGTTTAAATCATAGGCCCTAACATGACCAGGAGAGGCACCTGGCCCTTCATGTACCCTTGTTCCTTGGATCAGTATGTTTTGATACACTACCCCCGGTGTATTGGCAATTGCCAATTGCTTTTCATAGTCCCTTCCAAGTCCTTTCCTTAAGTCTACCTTGCCCCCTTCTCCGAATGTTGTTTCGATAGTTCCTTTCAGTGCGTCCACTGCGAAAATATACCGGCCTGAGGTATATATGATACGGCCATCTGCGCCATCATCCCAATAAATTAGGCCACGGTTAACCCCAAACCCAGGTCCAACACCATCATCTGGTGAGAATTTCCAGATTTCTTTTCCAGTGGCAGCATGTACGGCGAATAGTTTAAGGGCAGGATTGGTTCCATACAAAATAGTGCCTACCACCAAAGGACTGCATTGAATCTGAGAACGATTATTTTCATTTACATCGCCAGATGCATATTGCCAGGCAACCTTTAATTTCCCTACGTTTGATTTATTGATTTGAGACAGTTGGGAATAATGTGTTCTTGCATTATCTCCGAGATAACTTGACCATGTTCTGTATTGGAGCAGTGAATCTATTGATCCTTTTTGTTGGCAAGCTAGCAGACAGATAATTTGAAATAAAAAAGTGTACTTTTTCATTTTTGATATTTTTATGGATGGATGCCAATTGTGCCATTTTGGGTGTACACCCTCCCCTAAATTTTTCAATCAGTGATGAAAGTAATGATTTCTACGATTTCCGGCAAGTTTTATGAATTTTCCAGCGAGTTAGGGTTTTCGGATTTTGTACTCAGTTGTTAACTACATGTTTTGCTTTTTCTCACTAAGTACAATTTTTGTGGCTAATTGTTTGGCTATAAAGCCTATCTTTAATAAGAAGGTCTTGGCCAAGCAATTAAATGAAAATGAAGTCAGTTACTCTTTTCATCCTGTGCGTGCTATTTTTTGTTTCTAATACCAATGGACAAACCATCAGTAATTCAATCCCAAAGGAAGTTGATACATCTAAAAAGTACTTATTTTACCTGCATGGTGGAATCGTTCAGGAGCAGGGAGTAAATGCCGTTAGCAAGGATTTTGGTGCTTATGAATACCTTAAGATATTGGACACTTTAAGCAGCTATGGATATTACGTGATTAGCGAGGCAAGGCCGAAAGGTACTGACGAAGTGGAATATGCTGAAAAGGTATCGGGGCAAATTGACACGTTACTTAACCATGGTGCAGCTGCTGAAAATATAACTGTTGTTGGTGCATCATTGGGTGCATATATAGCAGTTGAAACATCAAATATACTAAAGAACAGAAGTATTA
>CBDVAV010000161.1:0-8493 GCA_965372055.1 uncultured bacterium
GTACTTTCTCCATCTCCCTGATTTCACCTAACTCTTTACTGAGGCCAATTCCCATATTTGCATAATAAATCGCACTATCACTATTGTTATCCTTTAAGTATGCTGCACTTAAAACATTGAAGTTTACCAACTCCATATCTCTTTCATTAAGTTCTTTGGAGATTTTCAGGGATTTAAATAAATTTTGCTTGGCTAACCTAATATTTCCCGCTTTTACATAGGTATCACCTATATTGTGATAAGCTAAACCAATCAAGCTGAAATTTTTTATCGAATCCGACAAGGCTAAAGATTCCCTGAATTTGAGTAATGCACTTTCAAAATTACCAACTTCATAATACACCGTTCCAATATTATTATGCCCAATGGATTGTCCATTAAGATCATTTCGTTCAATATCTATATGTAAAGATTTGTTATAGTATTCTATGGCGCGGTCAAAATCTTTATTGTCGAGATATATAATCGCAAGGTTATTGTAAACCACACTCAATCCCGATTTATCCTTTTTTATATCAAAGATATGCAGGGCCTGCCTGTAGTAATCAATGGCAGAAACTATATCACCACGGACAACATTTATGTTTGCAATGTTAGAATAAGACCTTGCAATACCAATACTGTCATTTGCCGATACAAAACTCTCCAGGGCACTCTTATAATTTTCCATTGAAACCGGATAATCAGCAACTGATTCCTTCACTTTACCAATACCATTATAAGCGTTGCCCTCCCCTTTCAAATCCTTAATTCTCCTATACTCCTCAAGAGCCTTGCCAAAGGTTGCTTCTGATTGCTCAAAATTACTCAGGGTTAGATGTGCTTCAGCTATACTTATCAATGCTAAAGCTCTTCCTTTTAAATAAACTTTAGAATTCGCCAATTCAAAAGACTCGCTGGCATATTCTAAGGCTGAATTAGGATCTGAATTCACAATTTCAATAGATAATTGGTTTAATATATTAACCCTGGTAGTATCATCTTTCACCATCTCCAATTCAGCATTCAGGGAATCAACCTTATTGCGAAGCTGAAATGAATAAGCGTTTTCCAATCCACAGCCAAAAAATAGTAAACAGGTAATTATGGCTATTACGTTCTTCATTTGAGTTTAATCAAAATCCAATAAAATGCTATAAAAATGTTAGTGAGTTAAAATACAGGGTTTTGGTATTTCACTTATTAATAACTAGCTGTTAAAATAAGTAACATGTGGTTGTCAGTTAGGTATAACAAAAATATTAAATTCTAAATCACAGTTGATCTCAAAATAATTCTATTTTTAGCAATATATTACATGTGGATCATGAGCAAGAATAAAGATGCATTGATTGTGTTTGTTAAAAACCCTTTACTCGGGAAAGTGAAAACACGCCTTGCTCAAAAAATTGGTGCAGAAAAAGCTCTAAAAATCTATCAAAAACTGCTAAATCATACACTGGATATTATTCTGTCCTTATTACAAGATGTTGCAATCTACTATTCTGATGATGTAATTATTGATGATATGTGGGCTGACAAACAATTCTCAAAAGAAAAACAAACAGGAATTGATTTGGGTGATCGAATGAGCAATGCCTTCAAAGATTGTTTTTCCAAAGGCTATAAAAAGGTTTGCATAATAGGCAGCGATAATTTAGAAATAAATGCAGGAATAATTGAGCATGCATTCCATGAACTGAACAATTCGGATATTGTGATTGGGCCATCGTCAGATGGGGGCTATTACCTTTTGGGCATGCAAACTCATCATCCCGAAATTTTTAATAACAAATCATGGAGTACCTCCAAAGTATTAGAAGAAACTGTTAACGATCTCAACAACCTGGCACTATCCTATTCACTTCTGGAAACAATTAATGATATAGATACTTACAGCGATCTTAAAAAGGCAATGGAATTGGGATTAATACCTTTTGATTAACTTTTAATTTGCCAATATTATTCAGGCTTGGGTTATCCAAATGTTTTCTTTTTCAATTAACTTGCCCATTCTCTAATATAACAAGGAACAATAGTGGAAGTAATCTCTTTACATGTATATCCTGTAAAATCTTTGGGCAGCATTGAAATGGAAACCGCCTTTGCCGGGGAAAAAGGTTTTGCCATGGACCGCAGGTGGATGGTAGTGAAGCCAGATGGTAAATTTATTACCCAGAGGGAAATCCCTGAAATGTCATGCTTTAATGTGAAAATAGATAACAAATCACTTGAATTCAGCAATCAACTAAACGGTGATAGTTTTAGTATTCCTTGTGATGAAATAGCGAATAAGCTTGAAGTAGAAGTTTGGGATGATCAAGTGGTTGCCTATGAAGTAAGCACCAAAGCAAATGAATGGTTCACCAGTCAATTAGGTACAACTGTAAAACTCGCGAGAATGGGTGAAGCCTCAATAAGAAATATCGAACAGCAATATTCACCCACCAGGGAAACCGTAAGTTTTGCTGATAGCCTTCCCTATTTGATCACCAATGATTCATCATTAAAAATGTTAAATCAACGGTTAGGGCATTCTGTGAAAATGGATAGATTCAGACCTAATATTGTTTTTAATGGTGCAGGTCCATTTGAAGAAGATAATTGGAAAAAAATTCATATTGGCGAAGTAGTATTTAATTTAGTGAAACCCTGCCCGAGGTGCAAAATGGTAAATATAAATCCCGAAACCGGGGAAATGGATAAAAATGAACCGCTTTTAACATTATCCTCGTTTAGGAAATTTGACTCAGGTGTTCACTTTGGAGTAAATATGATTGCAGAAAATTATGGTAAAATCAGTGTCGGGGATACTGTTCATATCATCGAATGATGAAATATATCCCGATGGAAATAATTGATTTTATTAGGTTGACAGTTTTACTTAAATCCATAGCCAGGGCTTCTTTGTTTTGTTTTACATGGTCCATGCTAGAATCCTGTAGTCCAAAAGAGTCTGCAAAGTTGCCAATTTTAGGTTTTAAAGATGTAGTTGAAAATATAAGCACTCCGGGAGAGGTGGATACAGTTTATCATACCATAGCCGATTTCAGTTTTGTAAACCAGGACAGCATGATTATCAACAACAATACTTTTAAAGGCAAAATCTATGTCTCTGATTTTTTCTTTACAAGTTGCCCGACTATTTGCCCTGTTATGAAAGCCCAAATGTTAAGGGTTTACGACACCTTTATTGATAACCCTGAAGTAATGCTGCTTTCGCATACCATTGATCCTGAGTATGATACAGTTGCACTTCTGAAAGATTATGCAGAAAGACTGGAAGTAACAAGCCAGAAATGGCATTTTGTCACTGGGAATAAAGAAAATATCTATGAGATTGGCCAACGATCATACTTGGTTACTGCACGGGAAGACCAATTTCAACCTGGGGGATACCTCCACAGTGGTGCTTTCGTGTTGGTGGATAAAGAGCGACGAATTAGGGGGATCTACGATGGAACAAAGCCAGATCAAGTAGATCGGTTGATCAATGAAATCCCAATTTTGCTAACTGAATATCAAGAAGACATTGAGAATTAAGCTATTTGGTTTATTCATTTTCCTGGCACTTTTATCCTGTAATTCTGGGGATAATCACCTGGATCAGTCGGATAAAATAAAACTCAAACAATATATAGTTGAAGGCAGGAAGCTGTACCTCCAATATTGTGCTAATTGCCACGGGATAGAAGGACAAGGTCTTAGACAGGTGATACCCCCAGTAAAAGGTGCTGATTATTTGACCGAATATCCTGAAAAATCAATCTGTATTATTAAACATGGGGCCAAAACCCCAATTACTGTTAATGATGTTGAGTTTGTTCAAAAGATGCCCGACAATCCACAATTGACCGACTTGGAAATTGCTGAATTGATCACCTTTCTTACTAATGGTTGGAGCCAGGGTGATGAAAAATTATATTCTGTCAGTGAGGTGTCAGAGATTTTAAATAAGTGCAGTACCGATTAATCTTTAACAGAATCGGCTTGTTCAAGAACAAGCTCCATTGCTTCCCTAACTGTTTCAATCTTTTTCTTTTCAGACAAATAATATTGCATTAATGAATCATGACTCGATATATTTCCTGGTTTGAAAGTCCTCATCCAATTCATCATACCATCTTCAGCCATCTCAAGTTTCTCAATTATAAAAGCAATGGAATCATTTTTTTCATCACTGTTCGATAATTTATCCTTTAGGCTTGTTTTCATGTTGAAAATATCTTGCATTTTAGGCATTATTTCATCATGAATTCCCATCACCACATTATACAAAGAGTCTTCACGCTGCTCTTCAATACTTGCCATTTCATTTTCACTCAATTGTGGCTCATTTGTATCATCCTGGTTTTCTTTACCCTGATTATTTACACAAGATAATCCTACTAAACAGAAAATGATATGGAGATATTTATTTATACTCATTATGGAAAATTTTATTTTGCATAGATAACATCTTAAGCTCAAATCATCAATTATCATTAATTAAAAGATCATCAAAGTATTGATGGTTACTAAAACAGGGTATAAATGATTAATAATTACCGATTTTTCGGTAATTTTATTACTTTGGCTCTAAATCAGTTTCTCACCTGGCAACAATTTGGAATGAAGCACTATTACCCTACTGTCCTAATTTTATTTGGAACACTGATATTCTCAATCCATTCGGCCCGCTCACAAAGAATTGAGCTTGTCCGTGCAAATGTAAATGGGGATATAGTAAATATTACATATGATCTTGTTTCTTTAAACGAGAATCAAATATTTGAAATACGGATTTATGGATCCCATAATAATTATACCATACCACTTTCCCTTGTTTCCGGTGAAGTTGGTCGCGACATCAGGCCTGGCCTCAATAAATCCATTGTTTGGCGGGCTGCCGATGAACTGACCAGGTTTCAGGGTGATATTATATTTCAAATAAGGGGTACAGTAACCGGGGAAATAGAGGTTGAACCACCTCCTCCAGTGGAAGTTATTCCTGAAGTAATTCCTGAAGTAATTCCTGAAGTAATTCCTGAAGTAATTCCCGAAGAAACCAAACCAGTTGAGCAACCTGTTCAAAATCTAGCTATTGAAAATCCTGGGGCAGGAAGTTCCTTTAAAATAGGAAAAAGTATGCCCTTGCTATGGCGGGGTGGCAAACGAGATGAAGATATTAAAATTGAATTGTTTAAAAGCAATATGATGTTGCGCAATGTAGGAACTTCCCCAAATAATGGAAGTTACAATTGGACTGTTCCGAAGGACATTAAAGGCAGTGATTTTAAAATTAAATTATTTAACATCAATACCCCTGAAAGCGCAGATTTTAGTGGAGAGTTTAAGATAAAAGGAAAAACAGCACTAATAATAACACTACTGCCAATATTCGCTTTGGGGGGTGGTGCTGCTTTCTTCTTGCTTGGCGGAGATGGTGGTGAGGATCCCCCAGATGTTATAGTTGGTGAACCACCATTACCTACCCCACCTAATGTCCCGGGAGGAGGTTAATTGAAAATAATAATAAATTCAAAAATTGAGGATATAAAATAGAAGAAATAAATGAAGACCCGGTTTTACTTAACAATTTCACTTCTACTATTTAGCTTCCTGGTATATTCCCAGGGTCCTTTTGCATTCTATCCTTTCAATGGGAATGCAAATGATGAAAGCGGAAACCTACAAAATGGTTCTATTTTCGGCCCGATACTTACTGATGATAGATTGGCAACTCTGAACTCTGCTTACCAGTTTGATGGGATAAATGACCAAATCAATTTACCATTTTCTCCGTCGGGTTTTAATCAGATTTCCATCACTGCCTGGGTTTTTCGGACAAAAAATAGCGCAGTTGGAGTAAATCAAGGAATTGTATCCAACGATGTTGCAGCAAATCGTGGGGTCCTATTGGGTATTGACCCAAATAATAGCCTGTTGATTTCCATTAATAATACTTCCCTTGTTCAATCACAAGTGGTTGGAGGTTTCATTCCTCTTAGCCAATGGTCATTTGTTGCCATGACTTATGACGGAGCTACCCTCAGTTTATACCAGGACGGTGTACTACAGGGAAGTACTGCCGCAAATGGAATCTTAAACGGTATATCTAATTTCCAAATTGGTCACGATTTATTTGATGGTTTGCAAGGTAGGTTTTTGGGTGGCAAAATTGACCAGGTAAGGGTTTACGATCGTGGTTTATCAGCCCTGGAAGTAGAAAATATTCGCCTTGGGATTGCCACGGTATCAAATTATACAAATATCAATGACTCTCTTACAGGGGTTGATATTGGTGATGCCGACTGGGGTGATTACGATGGGGATGGTGACCTTGATATTATTGCTACAGGCCGTGATTTTAACGGTTTGCATAATGGGGCTATTTACAGAAATGACGCAGGTACTTTCTCTAACTCTGGCATTGTAATCCCCCAACTATTTAACTCAAATCTGGAGTGGGGTGATTTTGACGGCGATAAAGACCTGGACCTGGTAATCACCGGGCAAAAGAACCCTGGGGAATGGCTTACTTTTGTTTATGAAAACGATGGCTTCAATTTAATTCTGTATGATACCCTGAATACCAGTCAAACCCTACCCAACAGTACTGTTGCCTGGATTGATTATGATGCAGATGGGGATTTGGACGTTTTGCAAACCTCTGAACCAACCATGATATTTGAAAACTTCAATGGCACTTTTGTTGAGATTGATCCTTTCACCACTGGTAGGCCTGGTCTTCCTGGGCTTACATTTGCAGACGTTGATCTGGGGGATTTCAATAATGATGGATTAACCGATATTTTATATACAGGCTTTGAAAACGGGCTTATCTGGACCTCTGCACTTTTTTTTAGCAATGGGACTGGGGATTTCTCTGCCGCTCCTTTTTCACCCACTATTGTCTCAAACGGTAGTGTTACCTCAGGTGATTATGACAATGATGGCGATCTCGATATATTCCTCATGGGGGAAGCAGCAAGTTTTATATCAGAAATTTATAGAAATGATGGTGGAGGGTTTTTTACAAAAATCAATCCCGGATTGACCGGGATTACCGAGGGCGATGCTACCTGGGGTGATTATGATAATGATGGCGACCTGGATATACTGGTTTCTGGATTTGACGGGGTCGATATTATCACCGTAATCTTTAGAAATGATGGCTCCGATGTATTTACAGAAGTAGATGAAGGATTAATTGGCACTCAAAATGGGTCAGTTAACTTTGGGGATTACGATGCTGATGGTGATTTAGACATTTTACTTACAGGTATTGACGACGTTGGGGATATAAACCTGGCTGTATTCCAAAATACTGGTGCTCCCCTAAATTCTGCACCCACAGTACCGGGAACTCCCACAGCTACCGTAGACTCAAATGAGAGGTCAGTGTTTTTTCAATGGTCATTTGCTTCCGATGATTTCACTCCAGACGGTGGCATTTCCTACAATATGAAAATCGGGACATTTAGCGGTGGCGATGATGTGATCGCAGCCCATGTTAACGCTAATAACACTAGATTAATATCCGAACCAGGGAATATTGGTAACCAATTATTATGGATATTATTTAATTTGGATCCAGGGGTTTATTATTATAGCATTCAAGCCATAGATGGTGCCTTTCAGGCTTCTGCTTTTTCCCCCGAATCAACATTTGAAATTTTACCCGACGTAAATTATGATTTAATAGCTTATTACCCTTTTACGGGAAGTGCTTTTGACGCTTCTGGAAATACTAATGACGGAATTCCGAGTGGAGGCACTTTGTTAACCACAGATTTTTATAGTGCCACAGATGCCGCTTATGAGTTTGATGGGATTGATGATAGAATAGGCCTCCCACTCATTTCCGAAGGCTTAAAGGCTTTCTCAATTACCGCCTGGGTATTTAGAACCAAAAATGATGACTTTATTTGGCAGGGTATTGTTGGCAATGATGGTGAGGTGGACAGAGGAATTTATCTTGATGTTGATGATTTCAATGATCTGGCTGCAGGTATTACTACCACTGAGGGTGAGTTTGTATTGTGGGGTAACCCTGTTCCTGAATCGCAGTGGATGTCCCTTTCCATGACTTATGATGGAAGAGAGATAAAAATTTATCAGGATGCAATCCTTACCAACTCAACCCCGGCAAATGGATTGGTTTTGGGTACAAGGGCTTTTGAAATTGGCTGGGATATATTTGAAGTAGACTGGTATTTTGGAGGCAAAATAGATGAAGTAAGGATATATAACCGTGCATTGGTACAGGCCGAAGTTGATGAATTGCATTTTCCGCCCCTTCCTGATCTTTCGATTATTTCCTCAACTGCCAATCCTAGGTTGGTATTACCTGGAAGCAATATTGGGGTTCTTGGAGAAATACGTAACAACGGTGGGGATGCCGGCAATTCCTCGACACTGGTGTATTTATCTACAGACCAATCAATTGACGGAGACGATATCTTTTTACAGAATATTTTTATAAATCCTATTAGTGGTATTAGCAATGAAAGGTTCAACGGAATTGTAACC
>CBDVAV010000162.1:0-8488 GCA_965372055.1 uncultured bacterium
GATGAAGGCTGGTGATCTTGCCCGGACAAGGTCGAAAGCCATTCCCTGGATCTTCAGCATTGATCCTACACTCCATAGCATATAGGTTGGGATAATAATTTTTGCCAGACACTAAAATCCCTGCAGCCACTTTTATTTGTTCTTTTATCAAATCGAAATCTGTAACTTCTTCAGTGATAGGATGCTCCACCTGTATACGGGTGTTCATTTCCATAAAATAGAATTTCCCATGTTTATCCAACAAAAACTCAACCGTACCGGCTCCTTCATATTTAATTGCTTCGGCACCTGCAACGGCTGCTTGTCCCATTTTATCCCTTAATTTTTTATCTACAACCGGTGATGGGGTTTCTTCGAGTAGTTTTTGGTGTCTTCTCTGGATGGAACAATCCCGTTCTGAAAGATGGGATGTCTTGCCATTTTTATCACTTATAATCTGGATTTCGATATGCCTGGGTTCCTCAATAAACTTTTCGAGGTAGAGTTCGTCATTTCCAAAAGCAGCACTGGATTCCAATCGTGCATCGTCCCAGGCTTTCTGAAATTCATCCTTATTTCTTACTATTCTCATTCCACGACCGCCTCCACCGGCTGTTGCTTTGAGAATCACTGGGTATTTAATTTTTTTTGCTATTACAAGGCCTTCTTTTACTGAGTCAATTAACCCTTTGGAACCAGGAATTGTTGGCACCCCTGCATTTTTCATGGTTTCCTTGGCAGTGGCTTTGTCTCCCATTTGGTTGATCATTTCAGGGGATGCGCCGATAAACTTTATATTGTATTCTTTACATACCCTGGAAAACTCAGCATTTTCGGCTAGAAAGCCGTACCCTGGATGTATGGCATCAGCGTTTGTGATTTCTGCTGCCGCGATAATATTGGGAATGCTAAGATATGATTGATTGCTCGGGGCCGGCCCAATACAGATAGCTTCATTTGCAAATTTTACATGCAGGCTTTCCTTATCAGCTATTGAGTAAATGGCGACTGTTTTTATGCCCATTTCCCTGCAAGTCCTAATAATTCTAAGGGCTATTTCACCCCGGTTTGCAATGAGAATCTTTTTGAACATCTAGTAGAGTTATTTAACTGAAAAAAGAAGGTTACTTACGAGGGATCCACCAGGAACAAAGGTTGATCATATTCCACAGGTGTAGCATCTTCAACCAGTACTTTTACTATTGTTCCTGATACTTCGGATTCAATTTCATTAAAAAGTTTCATTGCTTCTACTATACATACGGGCTGTCCGTTGGCAATACTGTCACCTACATTTATAAATGGGTCTGCTTCTTGGTTCGGAGCCCTGTAAAATGTACCGATCATAGGTGAGTTGATTTCCACATATTTGGATTTGGCATCTTCACTTCCATTATCACCCTGGAAACCGGAAGTCTCACTATCAACTGGCTCAGGTGTAGGGATTGATGCCGGCGTGGAGGAGGCCGTTGGTGTTGCCGCCTGTACCGTGGTTTTGTCAATCACCTGAGCCTTAACTTTCGGCTCTCTTTTTACAGATATTTTAAAATCTTCTGTTTCAATATTTACTTCATTGAGACCTGATTCGGAAATAAAATCGATCAAATCCCTTATTTCTTTCATTTTCATCCGTTTGATATTTAATTAATCAAGCTAAAAATACTCAATTGATAAAATCATATTATTTTTAGTTATGATTTTACTCGTTCCGAATATGAATTAGTTCTTGTATCAACTTTAATGATCTCTTTTTCATTAATAAACAAAGGTACCTGGATACTGGCTCCGGTTTCCAGAGTAGCCGATTTGGTGGTATTTGTTGCCGTATCACCTTTCAGTCCAGGTTCTGTATAAGTAATCTCAAGTTCAACAAAATGCGGAAGCTCACAATTAAGCGGTGTCTCGGTTTCAGCATGGTAAATTACCTCAACTTCTTGGCCCTCTTTCATCAATTGAGGGGCATTTATCAATTCTTCTTGAAATGATGTCTGTTCAAAATTGCTGCTGTTCATAAAGTGATATCCCAAATCATCTTTATAGAGAAATTGATGGGGTCTTCTTTCGATCCTGGCCGTGTTTACTTTACGTCCGGCCGTAAAAGTGTTTTCTACAACTTTCCCATTGGTAATACTCTTGAGTTTGGTACGGACAAAAGCAGGGCCTTTACCGGGCTTAACGTGTTGAAATGAAACTATTGTATACAAGTCATTATTATACTCAATACACAGTCCATTCTTAAAGTCGGCAGTTGTAGCCATTTGGAAATATTTTAAGCAAATTTACAAATCAAATATATAATTAAAAAAAGAGATCTAATGACCATTATAAGCCCATTTGGCATATATAGCCCCCCAAGTGAACCCTCCTCCGAATGCTGCAATCATCAGGTTATCGCCCTTGTTTAACTTGGATTCATAATCCCAAAGAAGCAAGGGTATTGTACCTGCTGTAGTATTGCCATATCTTTCTATATTCATCATTACCTTATCATCCCCAATTCCCATTCTTCTGGCAGTAGCGTCAATTATTCTTTTATTTGCCTGGTGAGGGATCAACCAATCAATATCATCGGAATGAAGGTTATTTTGCTCCATCACCTTAATTACAATATCTGCCATATTAACTACAGCAAATTTAAAAACTGCAGATCCTTCTTGGTGAACGTAATGATGGCCGGCATCTATTGTTTCATGTGATGCGGGCTTTCTGCTTCCACCAGCTTTCATGTGTAGAAAAGGAACGCCATTACCGTCGCTTCTGTGAAGTGAATCTATTATTCCAACATCTTCACTGACAGGTTCCAACAACACGGCTCCACCTCCATCACCAAAAATAATGCACGTGGCCCTATCGGTATAATCAATAATTGAAGACATTTTATCAGCACCGATGATTACTATTTTCTTATAAATTCCTGCTTCAATAAATTTTGAGCCGGTAGTTAAGGCATAGATAAATCCCGAACAAGCAGCAAGAAGATCATAGCCAAATGCATTGACTGCACCTATTTCAGTGCCTATTACATTAGCGGTGGCAGGGAAAACCATATCCGGGGTTATTGTAGCACAAATAATCAGGTCGATCTCTTCAGCTTTAGTGTTGGTTTTTTCCAAAAGCCCTTTTACACTTTCCACTCCTATTACAGAAGTTCCCTTACTGTCCCCCTTTAGTATTCTTCTTTCTTTAATCCCTGTTCTGGAGGTTATCCATTCATCACTTGTTTCAACCATTGTTTCAAGCTCAGCATTTGTTAGTACGTAATCTGGAACATATCCATGTACGCCTGTAATTGCTGCCCTTAATTTTGTCATAATTTAATAAGTTTGGCTTGTCCTAATAAAGAGACTTCAATTTTGTTAATTATAATTGAAGAATAATGTTGTACTGAAGTTATTTTCTCAATAATATATACAATTGTAAATTACGGCTCAATTTATAAGTAATGATCAAAAAAATTGAAGTGAATTATTTAAAAAACGCACGGTAAATTGAGTAGCTTTTAAATTGCTAAACGGCAATTTCCTTTTCAATTGCTGGTTTTCCCTTGTAATATCCGCATTCATTGCAAACCCGGTGGTACAATACCGGTGTGCCACAATTGGAACACTCAATCACTGTTGATAGTTTACCTTTATAATGAGTCCTTCTTTTGTCTCTTCTTGATTTGGAAATCTTTCTTTTAGGATGTGCCATTTCTAACTATATTTTTAAGCGTCTTTAATATTTCTTAAAATTTTCCAGCGAGGATCTATTTCTGTTTCCAAGCCATTATCAGGTTCCGTTGAATAGATGATATCCTCGTCTGTATTTATTTGATCATATAACTCAGGGTGTATTTTTCTCATGGGGATTGCCAAACCTATAAATTCAAAGATATACTGGGCTACATTAATACATTCCGTGTTCCAGCTTATCAGGCTAATTTCATTACTTAATTCCTTGTCTTCTTCACCAAACTTCAAGATCAAATCCTGCTTTAAATTAACGGGATGGTCAAAAGTCCTTAAGCTTCGGTCACAGGTTAACTCTATATGCCCGGAAATATCAAAACTCAATTTGATAAATGTGTCTGTTTTCTCCAATTCAAGCTCAACCTTACTTCTGGCTTTATTCACCGGGCTATTTTCAAATGACTGGAAAAACGAATCATCAACCAAAAATCGATAGTGGTGTTGTCCATTTTTCAATTTGAAAATACCAATATCAAAATCTCTCAAAACCTTCACTGCCACCCTTGTAAATTAAAGTGCGCAAATTTATGAAAGATAATCCTAATAAAGAAAGTAAAGAGAGGTTAAAGATATTATTCAGTTACGCTGGCTACCTCGCCTCTTTGTTTGAGGATGTCAATTGCCAGGAATATCGAACTTCTGAACGAATCCGGGTCAGCTTTGTTTTTGCCGGCAATGGGATAACCTGTACCGTGGTCTGGAGATGTTCTGACAATTGGTAATCCGGCAGTAAAGTTTACCCCTGAACCAAAGGATAATGATTTAAAGGGTATTAATCCCTGATCATGGTACATGGCAAGTATACCGTCAAACTTCTTATAATTACCCGAACCAAAAAAGCCATCGGCTGAATAAGGGCCGAAGATCAATTTACTTTTTTTCTTAAGCTCTTCAATTGCAGGTAGGATTTCCTTTTGTTCTTCCTCACCTAAAATCCCTTCGTCCCCGGCATGGGGATTCAGGCCCAGTACAGCAATTTTAGGTTTTGAAATCCCAAAATCCTTCATCAATGAATTTTCCAAAACCCTGATTTTCTTCAAGATTTCCGATTTTGTGATGAATTTCGAGACCTTGTTGAGTGGCAAGTGACCGGTAACCACTGCAATTCTCAGCTTTCCGCTTACCATTAACATCAAATAATCATTACATTCAAATACCGAGGCGAGGTACTCCGTATGTCCATTAAAGGCAAAAGTCTCACTTTGGATGTTATGTTTATTTATTGGGGAAGTTACCAAAGCATTGAGTTTGCCATTTTTCAAATCTTCTATAGCTTTTGACAGCGATATTCGTGCATATTTTCCACCTTCAGCACTACTCTGTCCAGGGGTTACTTCAACGGTCTCAGGCCAACAATTATAAATATTAATTCTTTTGGATTGTATACCATTTTTTACCTGGCTGTAATGAAAATCATGTATACCAATGACTTTTTTATAATAGGAGAGTATTTTGGAAGAACCATAGATTACGGGTGTGAAATAATCCAAAAGCCTGTCATCGGATAAAGTTTTTATGATTACCTCTGGGCCAATTCCATTTATATCACCAAACGAGATGCCAATTATTGGTTTTCCTTTTGAATACTGATCTTCCATTGATTTATTTTCTTACTTGCAATCAAATGATCCGCAATTTAAAGTATTTTTCAGTTGCTAATTAGAATATAGTATAGAACTTAACATGAATTTTCACAACTATTGATTTAATGGTCAGGCCTAAAAAATATTTCGGACAACATTTTTTAAAAGATGAAAATATTGCCAGGAAAATTGCAGAATCCCTGACTGGGCATGGCGAATACACAACTATATTGGAGATCGGCCCGGGCGCAGGCATGCTTACTAAATATTTGTTAGAGACATCGTGGAAGTTATTTTGTATTGAAATTGATCAGGAATCCATCGATTATTTAAAACATCATTATTCTTCGCTGAAAGATAATCTTATTGTTGGTGATTTTATCAAAATGAATATCTCTGACCTCACCGAAACCAAAATCGGTATGATCGGGAATTTTCCGTATAATATTTCTTCTCAGATTATGTTCAAAGCCCTCGATCATAAGGATCAAATCACTGAGATTGTAGGAATGTTCCAGAAAGAGGTTGGCAGACGCATAGCTTCACCTCCAGGCAGTAAGGAGTATGGCATTTTAAGTGTGTTGCTTCAAGCTTTTTATAAGGTGGAATATTTATTTGATGTACCCCCTTCAGTATTTTACCCACCGCCAAAAGTACATTCAGCTGTTTTAAGGCTTCAGAGAAACAATACTGTTAAATTAAACTGTGACGAGAAATTTTTTAAAACTATTGTTAAACAAGGATTTCAAACCCGTAGAAAAAAATTGCGCAACGCATTAAAACCTCTAAATTTGCCGGAAGAAATACGAACCTATGAGATGTTGGACCTTCGTGCTGAACAGCTTTCAGTAGGCAATTTCATTAATTTAACAGCTAAACTTCAATCTCTTGGATGGCCTAACCCAATTTGAACTCACTAAAGAATATCTAGATCGCTTAAAAGAAGCAATCAATCAAGAGGATATTGCCTTTATAAAGGATAGCTTGGACGGGGTTAAGCCGGTAGACATTACAGACACACTTCACGAATTCAATACGGCAGATTCCAAATATGTTATCGGCTTGTTGGAACCTGAAATTGGTGCGGAGATTATCGAAGATCTTGATGAGGATATCCGCAGAAAATTCTTAAAGAGCTTTTCTTCAGATGAAATAAGTGTTTTTCTAAGCTACATGGATTCAGATGATGCAGTGGATATCCTTAATGAACAGCCAGTAAAGGTAAGGGAGGAAGCCATTGCTAAACTTGAAGATCAGGAAAAAGTAAATTATATCCTGGAATTGCTTCGTTACAATGAGGATTGCGCTGGAGGATTGATGGCAAAGGAGTTAATAAAGGCCAATTTAAATTGGACGGTGATACAGTGCATTGAAGAAATCAGGAGGCAGGCAGGAAAAATCCAACAGATTTATTCTGTATATGTAGTAGATAATAATGACAAACTTTTGGGAAGGGTTTCACTGAGGAAAATCATTTTAGCAGAGGACAGTAAACTAGTAAAAGATATTTATGACGATGATGTAATTGCTGTAGAAACCTATCTGGATGAGGATGAGGTAGCTTCTGTAATGAGAAAATATGACTTGGATGCAGTCCCGGTTATCAATGTACAAGGGAAGCTTTTGGGGAGAATTACCATAGATGATATTGTTGATGTAATCACTGAACAGGCCGAAGAAGAAAGGCAGTTGATGTCTGGGATTTCTGAAGATGTTGAGGAAGACGATAGTATTTGGATGCTTTCCAGGGCCAGGTTACCATGGCTCGTCATCGGTCTGATAGGGGGAATTTTAGGGGCAAGTTTAATCGGAGTATTTGAAAAGGACCTGGTTCAGATTACTGCAATAGCATTTTTTATTCCATTGATAATGGCTACAGGTGGAAATGTAGGGATTCAATCTTCAGCATTAGTTGTGCAAAGCCTGGCTAATCCATCAGCATTTGATCAGCCCATTGGCCGTAAATTGTTTAAAGTGCTGATTGTGGCATTGGTAAATGGAATATTTTTGGGATTATTGGTGTTTGGTATTATTTCTATAATTAACAACAATAAGCTTGCTTTAGTAGTTTCGTTGGCATTATTTACGGTAGTAGTAATTGCATCATTTTTCGGAACCCTGATACCTTTAGTTTTAGCCAAAATTAAAATAAACCCCGCCCTTGCTTCTGGACCTTTTATAACTACCGCGATTGATCTGGTCGGCCTCGCCGTTTACTTTGCTGTAGCCCATTTACTTTATAATGTATGATAAGTTGAAGTGCCTGATTGTAGATAAAATGCATGACTGTATTGTTTCTTTATTAGAAGCAAAAGGGTTCTCGGTTGATTATCGTCCGGATTTATCAAGAGAGGGGATCAAAGAAGTGATAGGCCGTTACCAAGGCTTGATAATTAGGAGCAAGACCGTGGTGGATGAGGATCTCCTGGGCAATAGTAAATTGAAATTTGTTGCCAGGGCAGGTGCAGGGATTGACAATCTCGACCAAGAAGCCATTAGTAACAGTGGTATCAAAATACTAAATGCCCCTGAAGGAAACAGAGATGCACTTGCTGAGCATACAATAGGGTTATTATTGGCTTTGTTAAATAATATCCATACTGCAGATCGACAAATCAGGAGAGGTAAATGGATTAGGGAGAACAACCGTGGAAGCGAATTAAGAGGCAAAACGGTTGGTATTTTAGGCTATGGTAATATGGGACAGGCTTTTACAAAAAGACTTAAATCCTTTGATTGCCAAATACTGGCTTACGACAAGTATAGATCAGGATTTGCCAATCAATTTGTAATGGAATCATCCTTGGAAGATATTTTCGAGAAAGCAAATATTCTTAGTTTACACTTACCACTTACACAAGAGACCAGAAATATGGTGGATTTTGACTTTATTTCAAAATTCAGAAAATCTATCGTGGTAATAAACACTTCAAGAGGTGAAATATTATCACTGAAAGCATTGAAGTATTATTTTGGAAAAAATAAAATTATTGGTGCGGCTTTGGATGTTTTGGAAAATGAAGACATCAATAATCTAGAGGATGAAGAGAGGAAAATGTTTAATTATTTAACTGAATCGGACAAAATTATCTTCACGCCCCATATTGCCGGATGGAGTTTCGAATCCTATGAACTGATTAGCAAAGTGCTGGCTGAAAAAATAATCAATGAATTTATATAGAATTACGGGAGAAT
>CBDVAV010000163.1:0-8485 GCA_965372055.1 uncultured bacterium
AGGGAAACTTTATTTCCTTTTAAACAGAAATCAACAATAAAATCCTCATAATTACAAAGCCGTTTAAATTACAAAATTACCGTTTGCAATGATCAGTTTATTGCCTGTAAATTAATGAAGTACATTTTAAAATTAATGCTATAAAATTAGCTACTTAAGTATCCAAAGATTTAAATACCTAACCATTATGAATACTATAATCCAAGTAAAATTTATAAAAACAACTTTTGTGATTTTCGTAATTTCCTTTGCCATTTTGTCTACTGATGGTTTTAGCCAGAGAAAGAGAGGCAAAAGCCAACCGCAAGAGTCAGAGGCTGAAAAGCCGGAAACTAAATCAAAAAATGGTATCAAACCTTATGACGAAATAATTACCAAGGATGCAATCTCTGATGATGGTTTGTTCACTGTTCATAATGTAGATGGAAAGTACTATTTTGAAATTCCTGACAGTTTGATGGAAAGGGAGATATTGACCATAAGCAGAATTGCTGGAACCATACAGGGATTTAGTTTTGGGGGTGCGGGTCAGAAAGCAAGGGGCCAGCAAGTAATGAGATGGCAGAAAAAGGATAATCAATTACTTCTTCGCTCGGTATCCCATAATAATATTGCCAGCGAGGATAAGCCCATTTATCAATCTGTAAGAAACAATAATTACGAGCCCATCATTATGACGTTTGATATCAAGGCAATCAGTAAAGATTCAGCAAACTATGTTGTCCAGGTAGATGAATTGTTTACTACTGATGTCCCAATGATTGGCCCGTTGAATTCCAACAGAAGAAAGAATTTTGGGGTTAAAAGCCTGGATAAAAAGCGATCGTTGATCATGGGGGTAAAAAGCTTTCCACTCAATACCGAAGTCCGGCATGTATTGACTTTCAATGCCACTCAACTGCCGTCAAACGTGAATACCAATTCCCTCTCCATTGAGATGAACCAATCCATGGTATTGTTGCCCAAGGAATCGATGATGCCACGACATTTTGACCGCAGGGTTGGATTCTTTTCAGTGGGATTAACAGATTACGGCCTGGATGAGCAGAAAGCGGCGTCCAGAAGATTTGTTACCAGATGGAGGCTGGAACCCAAAGATCCGGCTGCCTTCAGGCGAGGTGAACTGGTAGATCCAATTAAGCAAATTGTATATTATATCGATCCTGCCACCCCGATGAAGTGGAGGCCATATATCAAACAAGGTGTTGATGATTGGAATATAGCTTTTGAGGAAGCAGGCTTTAAGAATGCTATCACTGCAAAGGATCCCCCATCAAAGGAAGAAGATCCTGACTGGAGCCCTGAAGATGTGAGGTATTCGGTGATCAGGTATACTGCCAACCCTATTCAAAATGCGCAGGGTCCCCATGTACATGACCCCAGGTCAGGGGAAATTATTGAAAGTGACATCATCTGGTATCATAATGTAATGAATCTGTTAAGGAATTGGTTTTTCATACAAACAGCTGCGGTTAATCCCGAAGCCAGGAATGTGAAGTTCAAAGATGAAGTGATGGGAAGGCTGATAAGGTTCGTGGCGGCCCACGAGGTTGGTCATACTTTGGGATTGCAGCACAATATGGGTGCGAGTTATTCATATCCGGTGGATTCACTCCGGTCGCCAACCTTTACTGCTACCATGGGCACAGCCCCATCAATTATGGATTACGCCCGTTTTAATTACGTGGCTCAACCTGGGGATAATGTATCACTATATCCTCAAATTGGGGTTTATGACAAATGGGCAATTAAATGGGCTTATCGGCCAATCCTAGATGCCAACTCAGCTGATGAAGAACTCGAAACACTGAATGCCCAAGTAAGGGAGCATGAAAATGATCCTATGTATCGATTTGGATCCAGGAATCAAACTGATCCCAGGTCACAAACCGAGGATCTTGGTAACGATGCCATGAAAGCCAGTGAATATGGGATCGCCAACCTAAAGCGAATAGTACCGAACTTGGTACAATGGACACAGGAAGATGGTAAAACCTATGACGATTTAACGGAATTATACAATAATGTGGTTTCACAGTGGAATCGGTACAACGGCCATGTTACTGCCAATATTGGAGGTATATTCCAAACGCATAAAACCTATGACCAAGAAGGGGTTGTTTATGATGTAGTCCCAGAGGAAACTCAAAAAAGGGCTATGGCCCATTTGCAAAAAGAGACTTTCTCTACCCCGGTTTGGCTTATCAATGCAGATGTTCTTCGTAGAATTGAGGGTACTGGTATTGTTGACCGGATAAGGCGGTTCCAGGGCAACAGGCTTAATCAAATCTTGGACCCTGGAAGACTTGGAAGATTGATAGAAGCAGAAGCCATGCTTGGGGGTTCAACATACACTCCGTTGGAAATGATGACTGAACTTAGAGCTGGCATATGGTCTGAATTAGCCAAGGGAAGAACAATCGATACCTACAGAAGAAACCTGCAACGTGTATATATTGAAAGGTTGGAGTTTTTAATGACTGACCAGCCTCCAAATAGTAGTAGTGGGTTTGGGGGAAATAGACCTTCTATTGATGTTAGTCAGTCAGATATCCGACCTTTAGTTAGAGCAGAGCTAAATATTTTACGCGGTCAAATTAGGTCAGCGATCCCACGGACTTCTGATAAAATGTCCAGGTATCACTTGGAAGATGCAGTGCAAAGAATAAATCGAATTTTAGATCCTAAATAGCATACTAGTTATGTGATATTTCATGCACGGGGTAAAATTAAAAGTTGCTGTTACCCGGCTTTGGTGGCGGCTTACGGGGTAACTTTTGATTCCGCATTGCTGTGTTGTAAACAAAGGAAGCTACAATTACCGACATTTGCTTTAAGTCGGATTCAACCAGCCTTTCATAAGTATCCATATTAGTATGATGGGTTCGAGTACCGTACTCAATCGGGTCTTGGATAAACTGGAAACCCGGCAGTCCTACTGCATCAAAAGCCAGGTGATCTGTACCTCCGGTATTCCTGATGGCAATGGTGGTGTTATCGATCATGTCATCAAATGGTTTAAACCACTCCTCGAATATCGGCCTCATGGCATCATTGCCTTGGAGGTAAACTCCCCGAATCCTTCCAGTTCCATTATCTATATTGAAATACCCTGAAAAATTATCGTGATCAGGTTTCAGTTTCATGGTGTTTCTGTCACCATAGTGGTTGGCCACGTAATTCCTGGATCCATGAAGACCCTGTTCTTCACTGCTCCATAGTGCAATTCTAATGGTTCTACGGGGCTGGATATTGATTGCTTTTAGAATTCTAACGGCTTCCATCATTACTGCGCACCCACTGGCATTATCTGTTGCTCCGGTACCTGCATGCCACGAATCAAGGTGACCACCTAGCATAACCACTTCATCCTTTAGATTTTTGTCGGTACCTGGAATTTCTGCTATTACATTGTATCCATTTAAATCCCCAGTATGAAAAGTAGTTTGGATATCTGCAATTAGCTCGACTTTTATCCCTTTCTCAATTAGCCTGGCCATACGGTTGGCATGTTCGGGTGCCATTTCCAGTTCCGGAACTGCAGGATTAGCATCCTTTGCGTATGAAGCCCCATTACTGGTAAAAAAAGTGCCATGTTTTCCTCTTCTTGAAGTGATGACCAAGGTTGCACCTTCTCCCTTTACAAACTCACTCATTTTTCTGGAAAAGGCCCTTCGAGCTCTGCGTTGCTCCCTTTGTTCAGGTGTAAATCTGGAATTACTAGACAGGATAAGTTTCCCACGCTCTTCCATTTGCTCGGCAGTAAACCTTTTGGCATCGGCATCAAATGTCGTTTCTGGATCATTTCCTTTAATGAGGATTATTTTACCGCCAAGCTTACCCTTAAGTGCCTCCAGTTCTTCATCGTTAGATGCTGTTACCATTATTACTTCACCGCTGATTTCACCATTGGTTCCGGGTGTCCAAGCTTTAGGTGATGCAATCAGTGGTTGGTAATATGGGGCTTTCATGGCCACGTAGGATTTCTCAATGTCCCAGCCTTTACCGAATTCCCCCCATTTTTCCAAGTTTGCATTTTTTAAACCCCAATCCGAGAGCTGGTTTACGGCCCAGTTGCTCGCTCTCTTAAGGCCATCGGAACCAGAAAGTCTTGATCCCGAGACATCGGTAAGATAAAAAGCAGTCTCCATCACTTTAGAATTTTGAAGGCCTTCTTGTTTGATCTTATAAATTATATCCAAATCGACCTTTTCCTGAGCTAAAAGAAATGTGGTGAACGGAATTAGAAAGAATAATATGGGAATGCGTTTCATGGTTAGGATTATTTTATAGTTTAGATTTTGAAATTAATGATTTTATTATTCTAAAACCCATCTATTTCTGAAAAAGGGGATTATAGATTCCTTATCGGAATTAAAGTTATATAAATGGGAATTCGGATCTGGTTTTACCAGAACCCATTCTGGGAAAGGGCATTTATCGTTTAACTATCAGTACCGATCCACTTTTATCAGGCATTGGTATAGGAAGTTCATTCTTATCAGTAAAAAACTCATCCACTGCTTTTCCTCCATTGGGTCATGCATTATAGTAAATGATACTCATCAGTGTATTTTGGTAGGGTATTAATCTCAAGTGTGATTACCACTTTGTAAGGCCTAACAACTTTTCACCCAGTTCGGTCAATTCAGCAGTTCTGTAAATTAATTGTTCTTTTCTCATGGGATCACCTGGGAAAGCATATCCTTCAGGGGCGATACGGTTTTTCCAGGAATTAACCCTCCAATCCCTTAATTGTTGATTATCTTCTTCGGCGGGCATCATGGAAATGTATTGCGCAATTCGCACCTTGTTTACAGATTGATTTGGGCGGATTCCGTGAGGCAGGGTGCTGTTAAATATCAAAAGATCGCCGATATTCAATTTTACTTTGACGACTTTATCTTCTAATCCTGTGATATCTGGGTTGAATCGGTCTCGATCTTCAGGTTGGGTCAATTTCCAGTTGTCATAAGTGCGGTACAATTCGGGGATACATTGAAAACCACCCATATTTTTGTCGGTTTGATCTGCAAGGGCCAAAACACCTTGTACATTTTGTGGCCTGGTCTCTGGGTCATAATCCCAATGGATAAAGCCTTTGAATTCAAATCCTGGTTTGGCTGGGAAATTTAAATTGGCACGATCAATTGTACACCAAAGTTTTTCGGTTCCCCATACATCCACGAATGCATCGTAAACTCTTTGTGCTTGCCTGTTGTTCCACAGGTGCTGATTATTATATACTTCTACCATTCCGCTCCCGACAAGTTCCTTCATCTCCATCTCTCTATCAGGTTTGGTGTACCATGTTGAAGGGTCATTTTTGTTTTTGTCTTCGAATTCCCATAAAAAGTCAGCGGTCTGAATAGCCTGTTCCCTTGGCACTGCATTTTCAATAATTACATATCCATAATGTTTCCAAAATTCCCAATCCTCTTCAGTCAATACCCTTAAAGGTTTCCCGTTTGATCTGTCATTCAACTTGATTTTACTACTGGTGGCGGTGGATGGGTTTCCAGGTATATCTTTATGATTTTCGTTGGGATTTCGTGTGGTGGTAATATTTTCCCGGGTTTTCATGACTAAAGTTATCTTAGTAAAATAAACTAAGGTTAATCCCTTTAATAATCCCTTTTTAAACTGGGTTTTGTTGATAATTTTTTCACCAATTTATAAAGGAACTCCTGTCCTTCGTAAAAGGAGGTAATGCTGATGCGTTCATCTTTGCCATGGGCTCTTATGTCATTAATATCCCCAAACAACCCGGAAACACCGTAAGTATGAATCCCGGCATTTCGCAACCTGGCACCATCCGTGGCTCCGGTTAACATTGTGGGTACCACTGGAACCCCTGGCCAAAGTTCTTCTGTTACTTGCTCAATGGGGATAATCACTTCAGGGTTCAAAGGGCTGGGTGGACTGGCCATTGCTTCATTCATGGGAGTGATTGCAATTTGTTCATCGGCCAATACTTTGATCAGGGTTTCCAGTACTATTTTTGGATCTTCCCCTGGCAGTATTCTACAGTTTACCACAGCAATTGCAGTTTGAGGCAATGCATTTTGGGCATGGCCGGCATTTAACATGGTTGCTACACAGGTCGTTCTCATCAGGGCATTATAAACTGGGTTTTCTGACAACCTTGCCACAGCTTCAGCATCTGGGGGCGTTTGAATAAGCCCTTTCATATCTTTGGCTATTTGGCCTGTTTGAATTTCTGCTGACCTCTCGAAAAAGGCCCTGGTGCCATCATTAAGGACTACTGGAAATTCAAAGGATGATAGTTTATCCAGGCCTTTAATCAATCGGTAAATGGCATTTTCCCTGGGGGGGATAGAACTGTGCCCTCCAGGATTTTTTGTTTCCAGTTGGAAACTTTGGTAGACTTTTTCACTCAATTGAACATTGTTCATAATTTTTTTGCCGTCCTTTTGTTGACCACCAGCACCTTCATTAAGGGCATATTCTGCTGCTATCAAATCAGCATGATTATTAATTAACCAATCAACGCCATTATGTTCACCCCCTTCTTCATCAGCGGTTAATGCCACGATAATATTTCGATCAGGTACAAATCCCTCCATTTTAAACCTGATCAGGTTTGCAATCCAAATAGCTGCCATTGCTTTATCATCAGTGGTGCCTCTGGCATAGTAATATCCATCAATCTCCCTGAATTTAAATGGATCAAAAGACCAATCTTCAGGATGTGCCTCTACTACATCTAAATGTGCTAAGAGCAGTAATGGTTTTCTGTTTCCATCACCGCGCAGAGTGGCCACCAGATTACCTTTGGCAGGGTGTGGGCCTCCGATAAACAGATCATTATCCTGAAAACCCGCTGCACGTAATCGGGCCGCCATAGCCTCAGCGGCAGTAGTGGTATTTCCGGTGGAGTGAGTAGTATTGATTTCAATTAATTCCTTGAAGATGTCGTGGGCTAATTGGCGATTATTTTGTGTATGGCCTTTGTCAATACAGAGAAAGATTAAAATGATTGAAATTGCCAAGGATTTTTTTGACATTAAATTGATCATGGATCTGGGTTTAGATTCAAAAAATTATTTTGACATGTTAAATGTAATACAAATTTGACCTCCATAAATATCGATCACCAATAATTTCTGACATTCCACACCTTGATTTGTAAGAAAGCTTATTTCTATTCCCTCTAAAAATGAATGGGTTGCTTAAAAAATGATTATGGTTTGTTGTTATTGTAGATATTCAGGCAAGAAGTGTCAAATGCACCATTGGGATTATCCATAAAGGCGATCATAACTTTGTTTCTGCATTCTTCGTTTCCTCCACCATGACCACCTTCATCCAAAATAAATAGATGGGAGTTGTCGAGTTTCTCCTGGAAAATGTATCCGTTTCTTGGGGGGGTAACAGGATCATAATAATTTACAGTAATCAGTGTCGGAACTGCAGATTGTTTAAATACTTTTTTGTCCTCTGGTAAACTGGCATCGTGCCAATTTTTACCTGCTATGTAAAAGGATGTAAAAATCCCTAATCTGACTGGAAAAAGGGGTAATGTCTTGTAGATATCATCAATAACGGGAGATGTGTTTTTAGGATTAAACATTTCATATCGTTCTACTGACAACCACATCGAGGAATTGTAATTCGCAGAAAACAATAATTCTGAGGTTATAATATCTTTAATGATTTGCACTTTTCCTGCATTAAAGGCTGTTATTAATTCAGGAATGGTGGTTCTTGAATTGGTGCTGTACAACTTTCGCCTCAATAAATAAATCCCGTCCTGGGCATTCACATAAAAGGTTTCATTATTCATTGAAATGGCAATTGGGTTTTGCTTTAGTTGTGTAATGGCATTGAGATAAGAATTGCGGAGGCCGGGATATTGTGTATTGCAATTGGGGTCATTCTTGCAATATGAGAATATCCTGTCTAATGCAAGGGAATAGCTTTCCAACCGGTCAATCAGAAAATCGCCACCGAGGGGAGACGGGGAATTGATAATGACACTGTTTATTCTTTCAGGGTACATGTCTTGTACAATTCTCGCCAGGCGGGTTCCGTAAGAACCTCCATACAGGTTATATTTTTCATGGCCCAATTGCTTCATTAATACGCCAACATCCTGGGCATTTTGAAAGGAATTATAATACTCAGGATGGATATCATTGTCCGCACACTTTTGTTTGTAGTCAGCAATTAATTGATCCATCATGATTTGCTCTTCCAATTCATTGGCATCTTTTGACATAATATTGAAGAGTTCTTTCTCCATATTTGGCAATGAAGATGAATATCCAATTCCCCTCTGGTCAAATAGGATAATATCCCTATTATCCCTGACGGGGTGCCGAAGCCAATTGGTTATACGCCATGAAGTAAGGGCTGAAGCTCCTGGGCCACCTGTAAAATAAATCATGGGGAAATCATTTGAACCTTTATTCTGGGCTTTTAAAATGGTATAAGATATTTGGATTTTTTTTCCACTGGGATC
>CBDVAV010000164.1:0-8469 GCA_965372055.1 uncultured bacterium
GTGGTTATAATTTACCTTTCTCATACAAGATTTTAATTATTGTAATGAGTTCTATTATTACACCAAAAGCTATAAGTGAATAGCCAAATCCTTTATTCTCAGAAAGGGTAAGGATTCCTGAAACTAAAATCCCTGCACCCAGGATAATTATAATTAGATTATTTCTGATCATCTATTATTAAAAGCAGATTCCCAAGCTGTCAATTATTTTGACTGCTAATACTTTATTTCGTGTTGACAATTGAAAACACAAATTTTCCTATTAGGCCAACAGGTATAATCAATAATGACATCGATAATACAATTCCCCACTCTGTCAATGTTAGGGCTGTAGTCCTTAATATAGTTCCACCAACATAAGTGAAAATAACCTGTAGCGAAAATGTTAAGATCATGATGTATATAAATGTCTTATTCTCCTTAATATGTTCAAACAAGTTGTAGTTTTCTGATCTTACATTCAGGCCATTGAGAAGAATCATAAAGATAAAAACATTGAAAAATGCAGACTGATGTACCCTTAGGTTGGGTAATCCATCACGAACAAACATGGTGCTTATTGGTTCGTAGGTTAAAAAAAACAATGAAAATACTGTAATAAATATGCCACTGATTAGTATTGTATAAACCATTTTCTTGGTGAGAATATTTTCCTCTCTATCAACAGGTTCTTCTCTCATGTACCGCATTAGGGCTGGTTCACCGCCGAAAGAAATAGCAGCCAGTGTATCCATAATAATATTAATCCACAATAATTGGATAATTGTTAGAGGAAAATCGATACCAAATAATGGGCCTAGGAAAACCGTACTTACCGCGGCAACATTAACTGTAAGCTGGAACATAATAAACTTTCGTATGGATTTAAAAATCGTTCTCCCATAGCGAATGGCATTACTGATCGAGTGGAAATTATCATCCAAAATCACAATATCACCAGCTTCTTTTGAAACCTCCGATCCACTCCCCATGGCAACACCCACATCAGCTTGTTTGAGTGCTGCAGAATCATTCACGCCGTCACCTGTCATACCCACAACTTTGCCAACACTTTTAAATATCCTCACCAACCTACTTTTATCCGTGGGCAATGCTCTTGCTATTACCCTGAGGTCTGGCAATAATTTCTTTATATCTTCATCAGTTTTATCATTAAGTTCCGAAGATATCAATACAACCTCCTTTTCATTTTGCAGCAATCCTACTTCTTTTGCAATCGATTTTGCTGTACCCCTACGATCCCCGGTAATCATTACTACCTGGATACCCGCATCTTGTACCTCCTTTATTGAAGATTTAGACTCCTCTCTTATTTCATCGCTAATGCCAACTACACCAACAAAAGTGCCATGTATAGGGATTGCCTGATCTTCATTTATTGGTTCTTCTGAAATAGCGAGAGCGATCAACCTCATACCTCCATCGGCATAATCGTCCATTTTTTTTGTCAACTCTGTTGGCGGTAGCATTTCAGATTTAGTTCCATCCTCATTATAAATAGTGTCACATTGATTAAGGATTACTTCTGGTGCGCCCTTAAGCAAAGTGATGCTGTTCAGGTCTATTCCGACTATGTCGTAAACATTCTTGACCTGTGCGGCAGAAAATTTTCTTTCACTGTTAAATATTATCTTTTTCTCCTGTTGAACATCATACTTGGCAGCTTCCAAAATATCTTCATTGTCCACGAAAGCCATTAAAGCCCTTTCGGATACATTACCTCCAATAATTTCACCATCAGTTGAAAAATAAGATGAAGAATTTTCCAAGATAGAGACACTTAACAATCCTCTTAACAGATAAGGAATTGATTTATAGCTATCATAAGATTGTCCCTTGCTGTCGATAAATAATTGGGACTCTAACTTCCCCTTGGTAATGGTACCGGTTTTATCAGAAAACAGAACATTTAAACTTCCAGCGGTTTCAATTCCAAGTAATCTTCTCACCAACACTTTCTCATACAAAAGCTTGCGCATATTGAGGGACAGCACCAGTGCAATCATCATAGGTAATCCTTCTGGAATGGCCGCTACAACAATAATGATAGAAAGCACCATGGCATTTAATAAATCAGGCACAAGCACTTCCAGATTTGCAAAGTATTTCAAAATGCTCTCTACATCAAACCCATGTGCTACCACGGACTTGTTGAACATAAATGCAAATGCAACGAAAATAGCCGCGATATACCCTGCCTTGCTAATGAGTTTTGCCAGGTTTGATAGCTTAACCTGTAGAGGGGACAACCGGCTTTCAGATTCAGATAACTCTTTTGCCAGACTTCCATAAAATGATTTTTCCCCTACTACTTCTACCAGCATTACAGCTTCCCCTTCGTCTACAACCGAACCCCGGAACAAACTATATTGGCTGGATAAATCCCTTTCTTTAGGCTCATGGTCTTCAGGAGTTTTGGTTTTCGTCATGCTATCGGACTCCCCTGTTAATGAAGCTTGATTGGCCTTTAATTCACCTTGTACCAGTTTTCCATCGGCAGGTATTTTATCCCCGGCCTGTAGTAATACATAATCTCCGGCCACCACTTCACTAACCTGAATTTCAACTAATTTGCCATCCCTAAACACGGTATTGGTTATCCGCGAAGCTTCTTCTTGAAGTTGTTGAAAAGAGGATTCGTTTTTGAATTCAGAAATTGTCGAAACCAAAGTAGCCAGGGCTACAGCTACCGCGATTGCCAATGCTTCATACCATTCTGTCAATCCTAATAAGGAAAGCACAAATACTATTACCAGAGCAACACTAAGGATAATGATGATGGGATCTTTGAAATTTTCCAAGAGTTTGTCCCAAAAACTTTCAATATCAGGGGCAGGCAATTCATTAGATCCAAAATTTTTTCTTGCATCATTTACCTCTTCACTAGTGAGGCCAGTAAAATTATATCTCATATTGGTTGAGTGGTATGAAAGTTAAATGTAATAAAAATCTTTAATTTAGCTTTTTTAGTGTTAACAACTACAGCATGTGGTTTAGGCAAAAAAGACTTTTATCAGTTCCTAAGATAAGATATTATATTTATAGAATTCAAATACTAATGGAAGTTTTTCTTTTTACAGAAGGCAATTTCAATAAAAGTATAATGTAAGTTCTTAACGATTTTATACCTATAATTTTATAAATTGAAGATTGTTACTGTATAAATTTGATCTTGATTATTGGAATGTACCCTATTAGAAGATAAAATTGAGAATCAAAAGAAATTAAATCAATTTAGATGGAATCCAGAACCAGAGAAAAAATCAAGGTTAAATACCCAGGTAAAAAGGCCACTTTAAATGGCAATCAATTAGTATCCAGTGTTGAAACGTTGATATCAGAAGCAGGGGTTTTCTACCCAATCACTCCTTCTACAGAAATGGGTGAATATTATCAGCAGGCGTATGCCCAAGGACACTTGAATGCTTTTGGGAAGTCCTTAACTGCAGTTGAAACCGAGGGAGAACATGCTGCCCAGGGTGGAGCAATTGCCATGTCTGTCACTGGTAAAAGAACTGTGAATTTTACCTCCGGCCAGGGCTTGGTATATGGGATTGAGCAGTACTATCATGCACCCGGGAAACTTAGCACAATGGTAGTAGAGGTTGGGGCAAGGGCTTTAACCAAACATGCCTTGAATGTCCATTGTGGGCACGACGATCTGTATGCTGTACTTGACACTGGCTGGAGCATTGTATTCGCCATTGATGCACAACAGGCTGTAGATCAGGCTATTATATTAAGAAAAGTAAATGAACTGTCACTTAATCCTGGTATAAATGCCCAAGATGGTTTTTTAACAACCCACCTGGAAAGAACTTTTTTAAAGCCAGAACCTGGGTTAATACGTGAATTCCTGGGAAGGCCAGAAGATACCATAGAATGCCCAACCGACGCACAAAAAACATTGTTTGGAAATACTCGGAGACGTGTGCCCAAAATGATTGACCTTGAAAATCCGGTGTTGTTGGGCCCCGTGCAAAACCAGGAGCATTATATGAATGGCGTTGCTGCCAGAAGAAACAATTTCTCTGAACACCTGCTTTCGTTTTTTGAAGATGCTTACAAAGAATTTGCAGAACTAACCGGGAGACATTATGGCCTGGTCTCTGAATTCAATTGCGATAATGCCGACACTGTATTCGTTAGTTTGGGCAGTTCTGCCGAAAATATCCTAGCTGCATGCGATTACCTGAAGGAAACAAGAAATGTAGAAGTAGGGGTAATTCATATTAATGTTTTGAGGCCATTCCCTGAAAACGCTATTATTAAAGCCTTAAAGGGAAAGAAAAAGGTTATTGTTCTTGAGCGTACAGATGAGCCATTGTCAGGCGATAATCCATTAACCAGAGACATAAAAGTAGCCATTTCAAAAGCAGTTAGTAACTATTATCACAATGAATATGCTGACCTGGAAAAAATGGACCCTGTTAGTGAGATGCCTCATGTAATATCCGGGGTTTATGGATTGGGATCAAGGGACTTTAGGCCCGAAGGGGTAATCGGCGCATACGATTTTGCTACTGACCGCCTTGCCCGCACCGATGGTAAAAAGATTAGCGATGGTGTTAATTTTTTCTTCTTGGGAATTGATCACCCCTACGCGGTTCAATCTGAAGAAACCCCCTCGTGTTTGCCGCCTAATTCCATTGCCATTCGCTTTCACTCTGTAGGAGGCTGGGGAATGATCACCACTGGAAAAAACCTGGGTGGGATTTTGGGCGAGATTTCTCAATATGTGGCTGAAAGGGACAATATATTGGACGAAAACGATGAGTTTAAAGAAATTATCCATATCAGTGCCAACCCAAAATATGGCTCAGAGAAAAAAGGAGCACCTACAAACTATTTCCTGGTTGCTGCCCAAGAGCGGGTAAGGGTTAATTGTGACCTGAGGCACGTTAACGTGGTGCTATGCTGCGACCCAAAAATATTCCTGCACACCAACCCCTTGACAGGTTTGAGAAGTGGAGGGGCTTTTGTCTGGGAGTCCGACGAAAAGGATCAACAAAAAGCCTGGCAGAGAATTCCAGTCAAATACAGAAAAGAAATAGTTGATAAAAAGATCCAGGTTTACTTGTTAAACGGATTTGCCATTGCTGAAAAAGCCACTAATAGGGAAGACCTGCAAACAAGGATGCAAGGAAACTCGTTTCTTGGTTCTTTCTTTAAGGTTTCAACTTTCCTGAAGGATTATAACATCGATTCGGAAGAGTTCAAAAGAATAGTCCATCAACAATATCAAAAGAAATTTGGAAAGCTGGGTGAAAAAGTAGTTGCCTCTAACATGACCGTAATGCAATCAGGTTTTGATGAAGTGAGAAAGCTTGAACTTGGCGACATCGATGCTCCTGATACATCAGCATTTGTTGGATCGATCATTAATCCTTGTGGAATTTCATTTTCCAATATTCCTGTCAATGGCAATTCCAAAAAAGCCCCGGTCTTCGAAATGGAAACCTTCGACAAGGAGTTTAGGTCCGGATTGGGATATGACCAACCTGCCAGCCCATTGGCATCGGTAGGCCTGATGGCGGCGGGTACCGGAACCACTTCAAGTAAGTACGTATCTAGAAGGCAAATACCAATATTCCTGCCCGAAAATTGTACTCAATGTATGGATTGCATGGTTGCTTGCCCAGACTCTGCCATGCCAAGCACAGCTCAGGATATTTCATCAATTCTCTCGACAGCAATTCGCAATTATGTTTCAGATGATAAAGCACAAAAAAATCTTCTTGACAAGGTTCCGGATCTAAATAATGCATGTCGCACCAGGATGAACGAATTGGTTTCTGACAAGGAAGACAACACTCTGTTCACTGATATCGCCATTGATGAGTTTAACAAACTAAAAGGAAATGGCATTCCGGATTCATCAATTGATGAAATCAATGGCATCATCAAAATATTGCCTTTATCCTATAAAAAAACCAAGGCCATTTTTGGTAGTATGGAGAAAAAAGAAGCTGGAACTGGGGGTGTTTTCTCCATATTTATTAACGACTTGTGCAAAGGTTGTGCAGCTTGTGTGGAAGCCTGTGGTAAGCACGAGGCATTAATTATGGCACCGGAATCTGAGGAGATGCATGCTAATTACGATTCTGCTACCCAATTTTTGAAACTTCTCGGGGATACCCCTAAAAAATACCTGGGCCTTCTCGATCCTAAAACACCACAAGATACCAAAGCTGCAGCATTAAAGATGCACCTGATGATACAATCCAAGTACAATGCTTTTGCTGCAGGGGATGGTGCTTGTGCAGGATGTGGGGAAAAGACCGTGCTACGATCTGTAGCAACGCTAACTGAAACTTTAATGGACCCGATTTTTAATGCAAAAGCTGAAAGGTTAAATATAAAAGCAGCCAAACTTAAAAAATATGGGAAAAATAAATTGAAAGAATTGAAAAAGCAAGACCCCGAATCTCATGGGCATTTAAGGAATACTATTTTGCATACCCTGATGGGATTTGGTGGAACAGATTCCAAGGATACGGATAATAACATCAACCAGGGTTTTACTGGGAATGATAATGACCTGATCCAGGCCGTTGTCGGAGCAATGGAATTGGATGCCCAAAAGCATACTCACTCCACTACCATCAATGAGCCAATTTCAAATGGCATGGCGGTTATGGCCATGGCAGCACACACGGGTTGTAATACTGTTTACGGATCAACACCCCCAAATAACCCTCACCCCTACCCGTGGATGAATTCGTTGTTCCAAGATGGAGCCACAATCGGATGGTTGATCGGTGAATCATTTATGAAGGACCATGCCTTCCAGTCCATTATACCTGAAAGGCTCTGTAATATCATTTTGAATGAATCTGAAGCAGGAAACGGTACCCAAATCCATTTCACCGAAGGGAATTATTTCAACTACACTCATTTTACCGATACCTTAATGACAGATGATGAAATCTTAGAACTTCCTAAAGTCTGGGTTATTGGAGGTGACGGGGGCATGGGTGATATCGGATTCCAAAATGTATCCAAAGCAGTATTGCAAAACAGGCCAAATGTGAATATGTTGATGCTTGATACCCAGGTGTATTCCAATACCGGAGGGCAAAATTCTGATTCCTCTCCCATGACTGGTGGGTTTGACATGAACCAGGCCGGTGCCGCTTCCGAAGGCAAGCTTACCGAGAAGAAATCAGTAGCCGAGGCATTTCTTGGAGGACATGGTTCGCCATTCGTTGCACAATTATCGGTGGCCAATGTTGGCACTTTATACAAGGCTATCCTTGATGGTTTGTGTTACCGTGGCACCTCATTCTTCCAGGTATTTACTACTTGCCAACCGGAGCATGGGGTTCCGGACTACGCTGCCGAAGCCCAGGCATTGCGCATACGGGATTCCCGTGGCATGCCTGAGTTTGTTTTTAACCCCCAACTGGGAGAAATTTATTCGGAAGCACTGCACATAAAGGGTAACACTGCTTTCAATAAAGATTGGGTAACAAAATATGCCCCGGAGACCAAAGAAAAGTACCTCTATATGATTCCCCACTGGACATTTACGGAAGCCCGTTTCAGGTTCCATCACAAAGTAGTTAAAGAAGATGCCATTAAAGACCTGATACCCTTGGAAACTAAACTGCAACTGATCACGATGGACGACGTCATACACAGGAGATATCTTAACAAAGATCATCGATCATATGTATCAGATTTGGGAGTATATGCAGTGGATTACGCCGAAGATGGATCCAAGATTTATCACACCCTATCTCGACAAATGGTATTGTTCTGTGTAGAAAGAAGAAAAGCTTGGAGGTTGTTACAGAGTAGGGCCGGCATTGAAAACGTTGATTATCTTGCACAGAAAGAGGTAATAGCCAAAATTGATTCCGGGGAAATGACTGTTGAAGATTACATCAGCAAAGGGATGGAAGAGGAGGTGGTTAGTTAGGGTGATGACGTTCATTGCAAAGTCATCCCAAAATAATAATTCATCATAATCCTATCTCTTAGGAGAATAAAATTCCTTTGTGATGGCTACTTCATCCATAGGCAGATCCAAAAAACTCTTTAAGATTTTGTGTATCTGTTTTCGAGAAGACCATACCAATTGAATCCTCTATAACCTTTGGGAGACAATCATATAATTGTTCCAGTGCACTATCTACTCCTGTTACCATGCTATAAAAACTGGCGCCATCAATAATTCGGATTTTATCATTTTTTGGCATTTTGCTACCAGTTTCTTTGTCGGATGGTGTAAAAGTGTGGTCAAATCTTTCAGGTTTCTTGGGGATTATTGTAATGTAATAAGCAGTAAAATCTTTATATCTGCTAGATTTTGGCATAATTGCAGCTTCCATTGATTTGTACAAACCAGACAAATCTGAACCCTTGACTGTATTATGTTTGTTTTTTATTTCGGCCAGAATCTCATTTTCAGTTGAGAGTAAGTCCATTACATTGCCAGTTTTTAGATTCTCCCATCCTTCAATA
>CBDVAV010000165.1:0-8451 GCA_965372055.1 uncultured bacterium
CCTATCAATGAAGGCTACCTGGTTACAGGAATGCTTATTCCCCTGGTTATGCCTCCAGGTATTCCACTATGGCAGGTGGCAATGGCCACGATCTTTGCCGTGGTTATTGCAAAGGAAGCATTTGGGGGAACCGGCATGAACGTGCTAAATGTAGCCTTAACTGCCAGGGCATTTTTATATTTTGCTTACCCTTCGCAAATCTCAGGCGATGTTTGGACCTACCTTGGCGATAAAACTCCAGTAGACGGATTTTCCGGGGCAACCCCTCTTTCCGTGGCCGCATCCTCGGTTGGGCCAGAAGCAAATGGTCAAACAGTTGTGGCAAATTTAAGTAGTTACGGGCAAGGTTGGGGCGATGGTATGTTTGAATTTATGAACATGTTCTTTGGATTTATCCCCGGCTCAATTGGCGAAACCTCTACTTTAATGGCTATCTTAGGAGGACTAATACTGATAGCTACAGGAGTGGGTAGCTGGAAAATAATCGTAAGTGTTTTTGGTGGGGCTTATGTGATGGGTACATTTACAAACTTGATAGCATCCAACGAATATATGGCAATGCCAGCTGAATATCACTTAGTTATTGGAGGATTGGCATTTGGAGCAGTCTTTATGGCGACAGATCCGGTAACCGCAGCTCAAACTGAAAGAGGTAAATGGATTTACGGATTTCTTATCGGGATGCTCACCGTGATGATAAGGGTTTTTAACCCGGCATATCCGGAAGGAATAATGCTAGCTATTTTGCTAATGAATGTTTTTGCACCATTAATTGACTATTTTGTAGTTGGTGCCAATAAGAAAAGGAGGTTAAAACGTGCGACAGTCTAACACATATATCATAATCTTTACCGCCATACTTACTACAATAGTAGGCGGTTTACTATCGTTGGCAAATACAGTCCTTGGGCCAGCCCAAAAGAGATCAATTGAATTGGATACCAAATCCCAAATACTTAGAGCGGTAATGGAAATTAAAAAAGGTGATGATGTATTGGATATTTATAAGCGGAGGATCACTTCACTGGTTGTAGATTTTAACGGGGATGAAATTGATATGAATGAAAAAGGGAAACCAATAATAGCAGAGGATGTTAGCATATTAAAAAACTTTAAAAAAGACCTGGAAGAGAGGCAATATCCGGTATTTAAGTTTATGAATGAAGATAATCCCGCTCAGGTGGATGCTTATATTTTACCACTTTATGGCAATGGACTATGGGATAAGATTTGGGGATTTGTGGCTCTAGATAAAGACCTGGAATCAATAGCAGGTATATCTTTCGCTCATAAGCAGGAAACGCCAGGTTTGGGTGCCAGAATTTCAGACTCTGAAATCGAAAAGAGATTCGTCGGCAAGAAGATTTATAATGAACAGAGAAACCTTGTATCGGTAACCATTCAAAAGGGGG
Organism: uncultured bacterium; assembly: GCA_965372055.1. Lineage (GTDB taxonomy): Bacteria > Bacteroidota > Bacteroidia > Cytophagales > Cyclobacteriaceae > CBDVAV01. Next base: position 1,413 of record CBDVAV010000165.1, read on the forward strand.
AAAAAGGTGGAGGCGAAAAGAGTATAAAGGCATTTGAAGATGAACCTCATAAAGTTGATGGTATGTCAGGGGCGACCTTAACCGCCAAAGGGGTTAACGCTATGCTAAAAAATTACTTGACAGCTTATCAGGGTTACATGAAAAAAACGGCTTCCCAGGAAGCACTTTAAACTATAATATAAAGCTATTGGTTATCCAAATAGTGAATTGAAGACATTGATATGAGTACAGAAACTTTAGAACCGGAAGTAATTGAAGCGGTCATTAAGAAAAAGGCTGAACCATTTTTTTCGAAAAGAAGGAAGAAGTATATCACTGATCCCTTAAATGATGACAATCCGATAACCGTTCAGATTTTAGGGATTTGTTCAGCACTGGCAGTTACCGTAAAAATGGAACCCACGTTAATCATGTCAATTGCCGTAGTTTTTGTTATCGTTTTTTCTAACCTGATCATCTCGGTAACCAGGGATTTGATTCCAACCAGGGTTAGGATAATCATGCAGCTTTCTGTAGTAGCTACTTTGGTAACCCTGGTAAGTGAAGTCTTAAAAGCATATAATTATGAAATGTATAAAGTGCTGGGGGCATTCGTGGGATTGATTATCACTAATTGTATCGTGATGGGACGATTGGAAGCATTTGCTATGGGCAATAAACCATGGGATTCTATTCTTGATGGGATTGGAAGTGGATTTGGTTATGCCTGGATAATCCTGACTGTTTCCTTTTTCAGGGAGCTCTTTGGCTCAGGATCTGTCTTTAATTTTAAAGTGTTTGAAGCTATTGGGCTGGCGAATTTCCCGACAAATTCATTAATGGTAGATTCGATTGGCGCATTTATGATATTAGGTATCCTGATTTGGATACAACGATATAAAACAGGCTACGTAGAAAAATAAATTTCCTGGAAATGGAGCTAATTAACTTAGGAATAAAATCAGTATTTATCGACAACATGATATTTGCCTATTTTCTGGGCATGTGTTCATTCCTGGCAGTGTCAAAAAAAGTACCCACTGCTATTGGATTAGGTGCTGCAGTAGTATTTGTGCTGGCAATCACAGTTCCTATTAACTGGCTAATTCAGGAATATATACTAAAGGAAGGAGCATTGTTTTGGCTTGGAGCTAGATTTGAAAACATCGATCTAAGTTTTTTACAGTTTATCATGTTTATTGCAATTATTGCCGCCATGGTACAACTTGTTGAGATGATAATTGAAAAATTATCTCCAGCACTTTATGGATCACTCGGAATTTTCTTGCCGTTAATTGCTGTTAACTGCGCAATTTTAGGTGGATCTTTATTTATGGTACAACGTGATTATTCAATTGCTGAAGCAACTGTGTTTGGATTTGGTTCAGGATTGGGATTCGCCCTGGCAATAATTGCCTTAGCGGCCATAAGGGAGAAACTAAAATATTCTAATGTGCCTGATGGCCTAAAGGGGCTGGGCATTACAATGCTAATCACCGGCCTGATGGGAATGGCTTTCAAGTCTTTCATCGGCATAGCCATTTAGATATTAATTATATTATCAATCACTTAACCGCCTTTGGCTTGGTGGCCAAGTCGAGAGATGTAAGGATCAAATCTGCCAGAAGCTTATTCTGATTTCAACTTCTCCAATGGATTTACCAATGTAATCCCGTTACTCACTTTGTAAAGATTTTACTGGATTTGCAATTGAGGCTTTAATGGATTGATAACTTACCGTTAACCAACTAATTAATAAAGCAGATAAACCAGCAATGATAAATGTAAAAACATCAATTCCAGTTCGGTAGTAAAATCCTTGCAGCCATTGGTCCATACCATAATATGCGACCGGTATTGCAAGGACAAATGCAATTAATATCAACTTTGTAAAATCTTTGGAAAGCATGAAAACCACTTCCAAAACCGAAGCTCCCATGACTTTTCTTATTCCAATTTCTTTTGTTCTCAATCCTGCTGTATATGCCGAAAGACCAAACAATCCAACACAAGCAATAATAATTGCCAAACCTGCAAAAACGATAAATACGCTGATGGAATTCTTTTCTGCCTGATATTGATCATCTAAAGATTGATCCAGAAAATGAAACTTGAATGGCTGTTCCGGTACAAATTCCTTCCATTTTGCTTCAATATTGCTAATTGTCTGATTAATGTTTTCGCTACTTATCCTAACAGAAATGACACCTCCTCCTCCGCCAAAGCCTTCATTGCTCATTAAAATGAAAGGAGTTATTTCATTTCTCAATGATTGATAGTGAAAATCCTTAACTACGCCAATGATAGTATAAGTCCTTATTACTTGCGGATTGCCTGAAGTATTATTTAATCTTGTGCCAACTGGTTCGGCAAGACCCATACTTTTTACAGCACGTTCATTAATTATTATTGAAAGGGAATCATCAAAATCTTCAGAAAACCCACGGCCCTCTAGGATTTCGAATCCGATGGATTTGATATAGTCATCATCAGCAATCATCCCATTGGCAGTAAATGGCTCATTGGCACCTTCTGGGGTAAATTGAATCCCGAATTGTCCAGCCCCAGGAACAACGTTTGAGGAAGCTGTATTTACAACCCCTGCTATGTTAAGAAGTTGCTCTTTAAATGATTCAATTCTATTGACACCCTGAACAGGAGGGTTTGCTTGTGGATTGCCAGGAGTGATAAGGACAAAGGCCCTTGGTATTGTAATCATTTGTTCTTTATCAAATCCAAGTGGCTTATTTTGCATGAATCTCATTTGTTTGCTGATCACCAAAGTGCCAACAATCAGCATTATGGAAATCCAAAACTGAAAAATCACAAGACCATTTCTTAACCAGGATCCCTTGGAGCTGGAATGGAACTTGCCTTTCATCACTGAAACAGGATTGTAGGCTGAAATTATAAATGCAGGATAACTTCCGGCCAATAACCCTGCAACAAGGGTAAAAAGAAGCATGCCTGGAACAATAAAGCTATCCTGTATTCCAATAGTCAGGCTCTTATCAGCCAGATCGTTAAAATAAGGTAGAGCCATGTACATAATCGCAAAAGCCACCAGCATTGAAATAAAACTTATCAGCAGGGATTCGACTAAGAATTGGGCAATCAACTGTTTCCTCTCTGATCCCATTGTTTTCCGGATACCAACTTCTTTTGCTCTTTCTGTAGACCTTGCGGTAGCTAGGTTCATGAAGTTAATACAGGCAATCAACAAGATCATGATGGATACCGAAATTAAAATGAATACGTATGTTTTACTTCCACCCGCATTCATTTTCCCTTGAAAATTGGTAGGATCCAGGTGTATATCCTGGATATGTCTCAAAAAATATCTGTATCCATTTCCAGCTGCGACATACTCTTCGTATGACATATTGAGGTTTTGTTGTATTTGAGATGATGCATATCTCTTTACCATTTCCGGTAGTTTGGATTCCAATTCTTGTGGTGAAGCAAGTGGATCCAGTTCGATGTAAGTGTGGGTGCTAAATGACATGTAATTAATGTTCTGAAAAAAGGGAAATGTCTCTAGAGAACCAACAAAATCAAAATCGAAGTGTGAATTTTCAGGAACATTTTCACATACACCTGTAATAACGTAATTGCCGAAATCTGTATTAAGTGTTTTATTTATCGGATCCTCTTGCCCGAAATATTTCAAGGCAGTTTCTTGCGTGATCACCATATTATTGGCTTTTTCAAGAACTTTATCCGGTTCTCCTTTCAGAAGTTTCAGGGTAAACATTTGAAAAAAATTGGAGTCGGCCAGGAGAACGTTACTTTCTTCAAAAGCAAGCTGTTCACCTGATTCAGGATTGTAATGCACCATAATTGTGTTGTTCCCTCGAACTGGTGCCCCTATTCGGGTAGCATTTACAATTTCGGGATAATCGGCAACCATTACTTCGGCATAACTATGCGGGATATTATCATAAAACGTGGAGTATCCTGGATACATTCTCTCTAAAGAGACTTTATACAGATTGTCCCCTTTTTCGTGAAAATTGTCGTAGGAGAATTCATTTTCAACATTTAATAAAATAAGTGCACAACTGGCAATGCCAACGGACAAACCAATGATATTGATTAAAGAATAAATTTTTTGTTTCAACAGGCTTCGTAGACCAATTTTCAAATAGTTCTTGTACATGGATAAAGGGGTTAAGTTATTAATGATAATACATTATGTAATAATCTTCAAGTAGGTTTCAAATTCTATGATGAATGGTAAATCTTAAAGCGAAAAGAATTAACTAAAAATTAAATCAAGCATTACGCAAATTTATTAAGTCTATATATCCATTAATATTGCCTTTTATAACCAGGCTGTTTTTGTTTATCCCAATTATTGATAATTTGCCCCTCAATATTTTTAACCTTTAAAATTAACGCAATGAGATTGTCATCCGCATTTTTGATTCTATTTAGTTTTTTGATTGTATCAAACAGCTTCTCTCAAAATGAATATTTTTTCCCGGAAGGAATTGAATTTGATCCAAATGTGCCCACCCCGGAATCATTCCTTGGTTATGCAATCGGGGATTTCCATACCCGGATAGATCGCATGGCTTCTTATATGGAAAAGTTGGCAGAAGTGTCTCCGAAAGTCAATTATAAGGTGATTGGATATACCAATGAAATGAGGCCGCAGGTGATTTTAACCATCACCAGTCCCAGTAACTATAATAATCTTGAAAATATAAGGTTGGTGCATTTGAACTCTGCAGATCCATCAAAACCAGCTGGTGATTATGCGAATATGCCATCCATTATCCATTTGGGATATAACGTGCATGGCAATGAACCCTCCAGCACTGAGGCTTCCATGTTGGCAGCTTACTACCTAATAGCATCCAATGAACCTGCTGTGAATGATTACCTCAATAATGCAGTGATATTGATTGAACCTGCCCTTAATCCTGATGGTAGGGACAGGCATTCAGGTTGGGCAAACACCCACAAGGCCATTCAACTGGTTGCTGACCCTTTGGACAGGGAACATAACGAAGTTTGGCCATTTGGAAGGACAAACCACTACTGGTTTGACCTTAACCGGGATTGGTTGCCCCTGGCCCATGTAGAAAGCAGGAACAGGGTAGAGCACTTTCACCAATGGCTTCCCAACGTGGTTACTGATTACCACGAAATGGGAAGCAATGCCACCTACTTTTTCGAACCAACCAAACCTTTTGGATCTGAAAATCCCGTGGTACCAAGATCCAATTATGACCAGCTTAACACCCTTTTCGCTAAATATTTTAAAGAAGCCCTCGACGATATTGGTTCATTATATTGGACAAAAGAAGTTTTCGATAACTCTTATCCTGGATATGGCTCTACTTATCCGGATATACATGGTGGCCTTGGACTAGTATTCGAACAGGCCAGTTCCAGGGGTCATTTACAAAGAACCTCCACTGGTGAAATTACCTTTGCGTTTACCATCAGGAATCATTTGAGAACAAGTATTGCCACTGTAAAAGCAGGAGTCGAAAACAAGGAGTTATTATTAAGGCACCAAAGGGATTTCTTTGTCGATGCCCAAAATGCCGGAAAAAGAAGCCCGATAAAAGCCTATGTAGCAGGTGATGCCAATAATCATAACCTCAACCAATACTTTCTTGAACTGTTGTTACGTCATAACATCAAGTGCTATAAACTCTCAAGGACGATAACATCCGGAGGCTTGTCATTTCAGCCTGGAAGTGCAATTTTAGTCCCAACGGATCAACCTCAATACCTAATGGTGAGAACTATTTTTGAGAAAGTGAAACAATTTGCCGATAGCGTATTCTATGATGCCTCAGCTTGGTCAATGGCACTTTCTTACGGTATTCCTCATGCCGAAGTTAGAGGATCATCGGTATCATTGGGAGAACAACTTAGCTTTGATGATTTGAAGCCAGCCAACCGAACAGTAAGCGAAGCCTCGTATGCTTATTTAATGGATTGGAAAGATTATAACAGCCCGAAGGCTTTATACCATCTTTTAAAAAACGGGGTTAATGCTAAAACCGCTTTTAAACAGTTTGAAGCTTCGGTAGACGGTAGTAATAAAAAGTTTGGTTACGGTTCAATTATGATTCCTGTATTTGGCCAAAAAGCGGATGAAAACCAACTGCACCGAATAGTTCAAGAGGCGGCAACATTAGGCAACATTGATATTTTTCCAGTGGCCACTGGAATGAATATTAGCGGAATCGACCTGGGGAGCAATAACTTTCGGACAGTAAAACAGCCCAAAGCCATAATGGTAATAGGAGAAGGGACTTCATCTTATGAAGCTGGTGAAGTATGGCATCTTATGGATACCAGAGTAGGAATGCCGATTACAAAAATTGATATTATTGATTTTAACCGGGCAAATTTGAACGATTATACAGTATTGATTCTTGTATCTGGAAATTACAATTCGCTTAATAAAGACAAGATCAAATCTTGGCTTGAAGGTGGAGGAACATTAGTCACACAACGAACTGCAAATAACTGGATAATTAAAAACGAATTAGTTAGTGAAAAGCTAGTAGAGGAAGAAAAGGATGAAAAAGGGAATACCAAAACACCCAGGATCGATTTTGTAGATGCCAGAAATTTTACCGGGGCTATGGCAATAGGCGGATCTTTTTATGAAACAGATATTGACATTACCCATCCAGTTGCATTTGGATACACCAATAAAAGGCTAACGGTTTATAAAAACAATAAAGTGTTTTTAGAGCCTAGTAAAAACCCATTTGCAACAGTAGGCGTGTATACATCCAATCCCTGGTTAAGTGGTTATATACATTCCGGAAACCTGAAAAAAATCAGTAACTCAGCATCATTGATTGTTACTAAAAAAGGAAGGGGAAGAGTGATTATGTTCACCGATAACCCAAACTTTAGAAGTATGATGTACGGTACCAATAAACTTTTTCTAAATGCTGTGTTTTTTGGACCTTTGATCAATGTGCCCAGTGGAAATTAACTGGTGGTAGTATTGAGTACAGGGTATTGAGGATTGTAAGTTCAAATCCAAAATCCAAAATCCAAAATCCAAAATCCAAAATCC
>CBDVAV010000166.1:0-8433 GCA_965372055.1 uncultured bacterium
TAATTCTTGGTAATTATCCCTCAAATTACATGATTCTGCCGTACATCCCGGGGTGTTGTCTTTTGGATAAAAGTATAAGACTACCTTTTTACCTTTATAATCGCTTAGTTTTGTGTTCTCGTTGTTTTGATTGCTTACTTCAAAATCTGGTGCTTTATCACCAATCTTTAGTACCATTATTGTTATTCTATTTTTCGTTGAAATGTTGTAACATTATCTGCATTGTCTTTAACCGTCACTACCAAGTCTCCTTCCAAGTTATCACCTTCATTTAGTTTATCCCACCAAATTCTATTTTTCTTATAATCGTAACTCAACAATATCCATTTGCCATTTATGGTACCTCTAAAAGAACTAATGCCAGAAAGCTCATCCCTTATCCTGAATGCCAGGGATTTCTTTGACACATCAAGTGGATAAACCTCAGGGGGAACAGAATCCTTCAGAATAGTATAAGTGCCAAACTCCCTTATATTAAATTCTATTTTATCCCCAATCCAGTCCCCTCCAACGAATCCATAGTTGCCGTTTCCATAATAATAGTAGACTTTATATTTCTCTTTGTCAGGGAATTTGAATTTAGGTTTCACCGTTGCCTTCACATATCCTCGAATAGGTTGGCTGTTATTGTGAATTTGAAATAACTCAAGGTTATCGGTTTCAGATAATTTATAATTTGTTTCAAGATAGAGAGTATCAAACAGGGAATGCTCATAAAAGTGCAAATCTAAATTTTTGCTAAAGAAGTCAAAGGAGAGATTTGAGGAAACCATAGCGCTAAAATTAAAATATTTTTTTGAATTACAAATAATGGCCGAATCGGGAAGCCCAGATTTTAAATTCCATAACACTTGAGTCGGCTTATAGTCCCGTGAAATTATTTCAGGGGCTGGAAATTTTTTTCCATCAACATAAAATACTGGTGAAGAAAATTGCTGCAAAGAATCAATTTTTGCCAATATTACCAAAGTATTGTCTTTTATAAAATAGTCATCTTTAATGGTGGGGATTATTTCCGTTGATTGTTCAACAAATTTATTGGCACCTCTTAAGACAAAGTTCACATGGCTGGTATTTCCATAGCCATCAATTAAACTTATTCTTCCGTTATACAGCTTTTGGTGGCTGTTGAATTTCATAATACCATCTCCTTTTTCATAGAACCTCAGCCTGTTACCATCATCTACATACAGATTATCATACAATCTTCCAATACTCTGTTTTACCTGAAAATTGCTATGGACATGAATGTTTCTTTGTTCGGAAAACTTGAAGGTCTCTATAGTTTGCTTATAAACAGGTGTTGAGTCTAACTGCACCTCTATTTCCTGTATTCCTGTTCGGTTTCCTGTATTATTTTGGCGATCGTAAGCATAAAGCTCCAGCCCAATATTCCCCCATAGATTAATAGTATCTTTAAGATAAAAATTGATGCCTTTTCTGTCAAGCTCAAAAACAAGTCTCCCGAACTGTCCATTTACCCTTGAATTAATTCCGAAAGTAGTAAAAGCCAATGTCCTGGCAGTAGGAGGGATGCCATCAACAATTTCCTCAAAATTAAAAGCCAAGGGATTTAACAAATCATGATTTGGATCCCTGATGTCAAAATGCAAGTGTGGGCCTGCGGAAGAACCAGTGTTGCCTGAATAGGCAATAATATCACCCTTTTCAAATGTAAATTGCTGTTTTCCGGGAAAAATATTTAGTTCAAATCTTTGTCTTTTATACTGTTCAATTCTAACAAATCTTTCGATGTTTTCTGCGAAACGGGATAGATGGGCATATACTGTGGTATGTCCATTGGGATGAAGCATGTAAATTGCCGATCCATATCCACCCGTAAGCACCGTAATCCGTGATATATAACCTTCTGCTGCAGCATGCACCGGAAGACCTATCACACCTCCAGTTCGGATGTCTATACCTGTATGAAAATGCGATGGCCTTAATTCGCCCATAGTTCCTGCAAGAGTATTTTGCAGATCTGGGCGGATGGGGAATAAGTAATAATCATCCCCGTTGCCATTTTGGGCAAAAACAGTAATTCCTTGACACAGGAATATTAAAACAACTAAGAGAACTAAATTATTTAATCTCAATTTCCAGCAATTTTTGATCTTCAATAAAGGCGGTTAATATATTTCCAGGTTTGACCGGACCTACTCCTTTTGGTGTCCCGGTGAAGATAATGTCTCCGGGCCGTAAGGTAAAATATTTTGATAAATAGGTTATTATATAATCAAAATCAAACAACATTAGTTTCGTATTTCCCGATTGCTTCAACTCATCATCCAATTTTAGACTGAAGTTGATTTTCTTCAAATCCGAAAAATCATCAACCGGGAGAAAAGTTGAAATTGGCGCCGAGTGATTAAATCCTTTGGCAATAGCCCATGGCAAACCTTTCTCCTTTGCTTCTTGCTGCAAATCACGAGCCGTAAAGTCAATTCCAACCCCAATTTCATCAAAATATTCGTGTGCGAATTTTTCTGCAATATTTTTCCCTTCTTTACATATTTTGAGAATGATTTCGACTTCATAATGGATATCACTACTAAAGTCGGGATAATAAAAAGGGGCATTGTTTTTGAGCAATGCCGTATCAGGTTTGGTGAAAATTACGGGTTCATCGGGCTTTTCGTTATTAAGTTCGCTAACGTGATCTGCGTAGTTGCGGCCAATTGCAAAGATTCTCATTCTAGTAATTTGGAAGCAAAATTAATTGAATATAATTCTTATAAAATAGTGGTGGAGGTTAATATCATAAAAAATTAAACTGAAGTAAGAAATGTTGTATTTTAAATCATAATTTTGAAAGGGAAACACTTAAATAAAATGACCATGAAACGATATTTAGCTTGGTTTTTAATTGGGTTTTTAGGATATGGATGTGCCACGGTTCCAGTTACCGGAAGAAAACAATTGAGCTTGGTTTCCAACGCGGAGATTATACCACTCAGTTTTGATAGTTATAAACAGGTTTTGGCTGAAAGTAAGCTTTCGGACAATCAGGAATGGTCGTCTATGGTACATAGTGTAGGTGTCAGGATTCAGGGTGGTGTTGAACAGTACATGGAGGATAATGGACTATCTAGTCAATTGGATGGGTTTGAGTGGGAGTTCAATCTTATTGCAGATGATATTGTAAATGCTTGGGCAATGCCTGGAGGTAAGGTTGCTTTCTATACTGGGATAATGCCCATCTGCATTGATGAAAATGGGGTTGCAGTGGTTATGGGTCACGAGGTTGCCCATGCGATAGCCAATCATGGTAGGGAGAGAATGAGTACCCAGTTGGCAGCCCAATTGGGTTTAGGGACGGTTTCTGCTGCAATGGGTCAAAATCCCACTATGACCCAGGAGATTTTTATGCAATCGATTGGAATGGGAACCAAAATAGGAATGTTGAAATTTTCCCGGACCCATGAATCTGAAGCTGACAAAATAGGATTGATATTCATGGCCACGGCAGGATATGATCCACATGAAGCCCCTAAGTTTTGGGAAAGGATGCAGGCAAATAGTGGCGGTGCACCAGCGGAATGGTTATCTACCCATCCATCTCATGAACGCAGGATTAGTGATCTGAACGCTCAAATTCCAGATGCTATGACTTATTATAAAAGGCAGTAAGATTAATTTTTAAAAGATCTTAATTTAATTTCGGTCACCTTTCTCTTGGTATCCAGGGGGAAATCACTCTTCATTATCCAATCATAATATTGAGGTTCTTTGTTGAATATTTTTGCGACTTCCTGGTTTTTGTATTTACCAAAATTAAATACTTCTTTACCTTGATCATTAAATCCCAGTCTTCCAGCTAAATCAGCTCGTTTGGAAAAAGTGAGCTCGTGCAGAACCGACATGTCATTTTTAAAAGTTCCGATTTCCCTGCCCATTGGATCTGTCACAGGGAGATTGTTGTATTTTTCTATTTGTCCAATTAATACTTCCATTGATGCCAATGTATCAGCATGGGCTGTATGCGCATTTGTAAGATCTTTATCGCAATAGAATTTATAGGCGGAGGAAAGGTTTCGCTTTTCCATTAAGTGGAAAAGTTTTTGAGAATCTATGATCTTTTTATTTTTTACATCAAACTCAACGTCTACCCTTAGAAATTCCTCTGCCAGCAGTGGAACATCAAAATTGATAATGCTGAACCCTGAAAGATCGCATCCTTCCAGGTACTTTGCCAAATCTTTGGCCACTTGTTTAAAAGTGGGCATATTCTTAACGTCTTCATCGGTAATACCATGGATCAACGTGCTTTCAGCAGGGATAGGAATTTCCGGATTGATTTTATAATATTTGGAATCCTGGTCTCCATTGGGCATAATCTTGAGGAATGACATTTCAATGATCTTGTCATGAGTAATGTTAACACCTGTTGTCTCCAGGTCAAAAAACACTAAGTGATTCTTTAAGTTTAAATGCATGTTATAAAGGGAATTTACACTGAGAAATTGTTTTAGCTAATTTTCAAACCTCCGAAATTTCCTGAACTCATCAAAATAAGAACAGATTTTTGATCTTGGGGAGAACTTAATAATTGTTGTACAGGTTGCACATTATTGATAATCTCAAGGTCATGTTTATCAAATGCATCCTTTACTTCGGTTTCTGTTAATAGTTCGAGGTTTTTTTGCTCTACTGCTCCGGGGTCGATATAAATTATCCCACGGTCAGCAAGTTCCAGGCAATCTTTATATTGATTGATGTACTTTTTATTCAGGCTGCTATAGGTATGAAGTTCCAGGCAGGCGATAATTTTATATTGGGGATAGAGTTCTTTAATTGCGGCAATACTGGCGGATACTTTTGAAGGGGAATGGGCATAATCCCGATAAATTATTGCTCCGTTAGCGTTATCCAATTTTTGCAATCGTTTGTCGGCGCCCTTAAAGGATTGGATCGCTTCGTAAAACTGGTGGTTTTTAATTCCAATTCTGTTTAGTAATGTCATTGCCCCACTGATATTCAGGATGTTGTGCTTACCAAAAATATGAATTGGGATTCTGTGCGTTCCATCAACAAGATAAATATGGCCTTGTTCAATTTCATAAGCATGAGTTTTGTAGGGGAGTTTTACTACACCGGGTCTTTCTTTACTGCAAATGATATCAACCATTGAGTCTTCTTCATTATATACCAAAGAACCGGCTTTTGGAGTGGAGTCTGCAAAAATATCAAACTGGTGGGTGTAATCATCTTCACTTGGAAATGCATTAATGTGATCCCATGCAATGCCACTTATTAATCCAATATGATGGTGGTAATTCAGGAACTTGGGTAAGTTGTCAGCAGGGGAAGATGGGTACTCATCACCTTCAATTATTATTATAGGGGCATCTGATAGCTTGACAGTTTGTTCTATACCGGGAACTTTGGCGCCGATTACATAATCAAATTCTCTTTCAAAGTAGTTCAGAACATGAATAATTATAGCCGTAATAGTTGTTTTGCCATGGCTGCCACTAATTATAATCCTCTGTTTGTCTTGGCTGTTTTCATAAATAAATTCTGGGAACGAATATATTGTCAGTCCCAACTCCCTGGCTTTTTCCAGTTCGGGGTTGTCATTCTTTGCATGCATTCCCAACACCACTGCATCAAGGTCTTTGCTAATTTTTCCTGGATGCCAACCCTGGGATTTTGGCAATATCCCTGCATTTCCCAAATTGGTTTTGGAGGGGTCAAATATTTCATCATCAGAACCGCTGACTGAATATCCTGAATTCTTTAATGAGATAGCGAGCTGGTGCATAACACTCCCGCCGATCGCTATGAAATGAATTTTCCTTTTACTTTCCATTTGCGATGCTAAAATACAAGAAATTGCTAAATAATAGATTTTTTGACAACGCGTTAATTATTGATGTGGATTAACAACTAATTTGTTCTTATTTAAATCTTTTTTGTTGACTAGTGAATCTTTTTTGTTGATATCATGTGTATGTTTTGTTGAGAACTTTTCGTATATTCAATTAATTGCAACTGGCCTAAATTAGGGTGTGGATAGTGCAAAAATGCAATGTGGAATCAGCGATTGAAGGTCAATTTTTTTTGCTAGCTTTGATCCATCAACCAATTCTTAACCCTGCTTGCCAGATAATTTAAATGGAACAACGCAAATCAACATCACCAATCAGGCTTGGATATAAATCCAAAACACTTACCCTCAGTGATCTTGATGAAAACCTTGGAAAACTACCTCCCCAGGCACTGGATTTAGAAGAAGCAGTGCTCGGGGCATTAATGTTGGAGAAAGATGCCCTTTCCACGGTGATTGACATCCTAAAACCGGAATCCTTTTATAAAGATGCCCATCAGGAGATATATAGGTCTATTCAAGCATTATTTAATAACTCTGAACCTGTTGATTTACTGACGGTTACCAATCAACTTAGAAGGGATGGAAAGCTTGAGTTTGTTGGGGGCGCGTATTATATCACCCATTTGACAACAAGGGTAAACTCTGCTGCCAATATCGAGTACCATTCCCGTATTATTACCGAACAATCAATAAAGCGGGAGTTGATAAGAATTGCCTCGGAAATCCATAAAGATGCCTTCGAAGACACGATTGATGTTTTCGAATTACTGGATAGGACAGAGCAGGAATTGTTTGATGTATCTGAGACAAACATTCGTCGTAACTATGCTGATATGCGCTCACTTATGAAGGAGGCTGTCGATGAATTGGAGGAGAAGAAAAAGCATAAGGACGGACTTACAGGGGTTGCCACTGGATTTACTGACCTTGACCGAATTACATCGGGCTGGCAAAAATCAGATTTGATTATAGTGGCAGCAAGGCCTGGGATGGGTAAAACAGCTTTAATGGTAACAGCAATGAGAAATGCTGCTATAGATTTTGGCAAACCAGTGGCCATATTTTCATTGGAAATGTCTTCTGTCCAATTAGTGAACAGATTGATTTCTGCCGAAGCTGAATTGGAGGGTGATAAAATAAAAAGAGGTAACCTGGCTGATTACGAATGGGAGCAATTAGTGCATAAGACAGCAAAACTCACCAATGCACCTATTTTTATCGATGATACTCCCGCATTAACAATTTTTGAGTTAAGGGCCAAAAGCCGAAGGTTGAAAGCCCAGCATAATATTGAATTGATTATTGTTGACTACTTACAATTGATGAGTGGAGATAGTTCAAGGAATTTTGGAGGTAACCGTGAGCAGGAAATAGCCTCAATCTCAAGGGCTTTGAAAAATATTGCCAAAGAATTGAATATACCAGTAGTTGCTGTTTCCCAGTTAAGTCGTGCGGTGGAGACCAGGGGAGGGGACAAAAAACCTCAACTGTCTGATTTAAGAGAGTCGGGATCAATTGAACAGGATGCAGATATGGTAATATTTCTTTATAGGCCGGATTATTATGGCATAACTGAAGACGAAAGTGGAATGCCAACCACTGGTATGGGGGAAATTATTATTGCCAAACATAGAAACGGCTCTTTGGGCTCTGTAAATTTAAAGTTTATTGGCAAGTTTACGAAGTTCACCGATATAAGCCAATCTGGCCCTTATGGAAAATTCGGAACTCAGTTTCCGTCTGGCGGAAGTGAGCCGGAGACAAAAAGTACCATTACCTTGGGTAGCAAGGCCAATGAAGATTTTCCAGATGATACTGCTCAAGCTGATGATGGCGATACTCCGGATGATACAACTCCATTCTAATCAGTTCTAGGTTGTGCAAAGTAAGGAACATGCATCTTGAAACCTGTAACCTGTTAAATTAATGAATGCAACTCTTTTGCTTTGGAGCCGTAATTTTTGGATGCAAATAACTGGCTCAATAAATTCTTAGATGACACTTTATTATCCTTCAGGAATAAAAGGGCCAAATACCATTTTGCGATTTCTTGCTTTTCTTCATTTCCCTGCTCAATGATTTTTGCTAATAATTTTTCAGCTTGCCTAACGTTCCCTGTTTTCAAAAAACTTATACCCAGGTAAAGTTTAAGCTCATTGTTGTTTGGATTGTCTATCAAGGCATATTTAAAGTTTACAATGGCTTCTTTGTAGTCCTTTTGGTGATAAATTCCATAGGCAACATCTGTTTGGCTGAACCCCAGTTGATCAAAGCTTTTTGGAATGGCCAAGGGCTCGAAGAATCTATTGAATAACGTTTGATCTTTGTTTTCGATATCAGGTTTACATGAGAAGAATAATAAAATTATGCTAAGGAAGTGAATAGGATTTTTCAACTGAATAGTTATTGAAAAAAGTGCAAATAGTGATCTATTCTTCATCTTCCATTATTAAAGTACATAAAGCATTTTTCAATTCCTTTATGGTATTTATATCCCCTTGTTTTTCTGCTAACTCAATTCCATTATTATATAATTTTTTTGCTTCTTCAACATTATTCATTTCTAGATATAAGTTCGCAGCGTGGTAATATGTAGG
>CBDVAV010000167.1:0-8362 GCA_965372055.1 uncultured bacterium
GTGGTCATCTACCAATAGGAATTTTAACATCTTTAAAGTTTGTTTTTAATCATTAATAGGGATCAATACCCTTACTTCAGTTCCACCTTTTTTAGGACTAGAAATTACAAAAGATCCGCCAACCATATTGGCCCTTTCTTCCATACCCAATAATCCCAATGATTTGATATTGTCCAATTTTTCCTTCTTGATTCCTTTGCCATTATCACTGACAAATAGCTCAATGTTTTTGTTTACTGCTTTTAAAATGACTTTTACCTTTGTTGCTTTGGCATGTCGTGATATATTGGTAGTTATTTCCTGGAAAATTCGAAATATCGCAGTTAACTTTTCTGCACTTATATTTGCCAGTGGTTCATCTTCGATACTGGCGGTACATTCAATTTTATTTCTTTTTCTAAATTCATCCAACTGCCACTCCACCGCCGCACCAAGCCCTAGTTTATCCAATACTCCTGGTCTTAAATCCGAAGCTATTTTTCGGATGGTTTCTATCGAATGGTTAACCAGGCCAATCATAGATTGAAGTTCAGAGGTTATCCTCTCTACTTGAAATTCCGGTTTGTTATTTAAAGAATGAAGGTCTATCAGAAGCGCCGTTAAAGAATGTCCTAGTTCATCATGAATTTCCCGGGCGATATAAATTCTTTCTTCTTCCCGAATACTTTCAATTCTTGATGCCAGTGCCCTTAATTTCTCTTTTGACTGTTCAAGTTTTTTGTCTGCTTGCTTTCTGTCAGTAATATCCCTCATAATTGAATGAAAGACCTTTTGCCCTTCCAACTTCATGGGAGTTACCCATACTTCTGCGTCAAAAGTTGTTCCATCCATTCGTTTTGCACGTGACTCAAATTTTACGATTCCTTTGGTCAAAGCAATTTCTGCCCGCTCTTTTATTACCTGTTCTACAAGTTGCCCCTCTGGTAAAACATCTGAATTTAAATCTTTGGGGCCAACCTTAAGAAATTCCTCTTTACTGCTGCATCGGAAGATCTTTAATGCAGCCAAATTACAATCTAAAAATTCAATTCCATTGTGAATCGTAATCGCATCCCCTGACGATTCATAGATCATGCGCAGTTTCTCTTCACTACTTTTTAATGCGTCTTCAGCCATCTTATGTTGGGTAACATCTTTACCAGTCGAAACAAAATGGGTAATTAACCCGTCTTTATTTCGCATTGGGCTAATAGTTTTTTCTTCATAAAATAATTCGCCGCTTTTTTTCTTGTTTATCAAAATCCCACGAAATACTTCCCCGGAAATTATAGTATCCCATAACTGCTTATAGAACAATTTGGTATGGTGGGGTGATTTAATTAACCTGGGGTTTTTCCCAATTAATTCCGCTCCGGAGTAACCTGTTAGGTTCTCAAAGGCACGATTGACATACTCAATATTACCTTTGATATCAGTAATAATTACATGATCTGCGGTTTGCTCAACTATACTGGAAAGCCTGCTTACTTTTTCTTCAATCTGTTTCCTTTCTTCAATCTCTTTTTTTAATGTTCCTATCAGGGAATTCAGGCTTTTAGTCCTCTTTTCAACCAAATCCTCTAGTTCATTATGCGATATTTCTAAAGCTTCTTTGTCCTTTTTTTCTTGGGTGATATCCCGAGCGTAAATGGCCAATCGCGACACCTTGTTATTAACATCAAAGACTGGATAAATAGTATTTGAAAAGGACATTCCTGCTCTTTGGTCTTCAAACTGAATAGGCTTGCCAGATTTAACCACTTTCAGTGCCATTTTTAAACGACTTTTGACTATTTCCCTAGGGAAAATCTGATCAATGTTTATTCCAATTAATTCGTTTACCTTCTTTCCCAGTTTTTGTGCAGCAGTAGTATTTAAATCAAGTAGTTTTCCATCGGGTTCTACCAACATGGCAGATTCCGAGGGTGCATTTAAAAGGGCTTTAGATATTTCCTGGCTTTCATATAGTGCTTTCTGTGTTTTCTTTAATTCGGTGATGTCACGAACATTGGCAATAGCAAATTCCTCATTAATTTTGCTGAATCTTACATGGACAGGAAATGTAGTGCCATCTTTTTTTTTGTTGGCACCAAACACTTCCAGTACACTACCAATAGCTGTGTTATCATATAATTGTCTCACTTGTTCTTTTACAGGAGGATTAACCTCTATGTCAAAGATGTTCATATTCATGAATTCAGTATTCGAATATCCATAAAATTCACAAGCTCGATTATTTACTTTAGTAAATTGAAAATTGTCCACTCGACTCTCAAACACAAAGTCAGGTGAGTTATCAATAATATTCTGGTATAAATCATTGCTTACATTTTTCACTCTGTGTATAGCTATTTTTTATAATCATTGAGATAGGCGTTACAAAAAGATTTATTGTTAAACAATAATGAATTAAAAGTAACCCAGAGTAGTTTTGCCAATAATACAACTTGTTGGTTATCATTTGCAGAGGCATAAAAGTGGTTATTTGGTTATTAACCGTATTAACCATAGGGTTAAAGTCATATTAAATTACGCCTATTATACGATTATTCAAAGTTTTCTTATTTCCAAAATGATGGATGACAAATTACCGATAATTTGAGTATTAGGTATTTGTATTATTGGGAAGCTTCAATAAGAAATTGACAGTTGTAATAAAAAGCAAATTAAAACTTCAACTGGAAGCAACTGGTTTCTGGTTGGATTTAAAAGAATATCACTTTGCTTATCCTAACTTATGGATCCAAAAAAGTAATTAATAACTAGTTCAATAGCTAAAATGATTCCGATGTAAGCTATATATCTTAATTTATATAATTTTCCCATCTTGTCATTCTTTGCAATCTGTTTCACGTCTTCTTCACTTAGATAATGCTCTTTTTCCATTACTTCATCTATGGCGTTTGTCAATTGATCTTCACGGCAATTTTTTGCCAGGTAACCATCAGCACCAACATCCATAATTTGTTTTATTTGATTCCCGGAGCTCATGGTAATTGCAAGCACTTTTGTGTCTATAAATTGCGATTTCATCATTTTTATCAGGTCCAACCCATTTAAATTTGGCATATTGATATCAGTTAATACCAGATCAATATCGTTGTTCTCTAAAATTGACAGTGCCTCAAAACCATCAGAAGCCTCTGCTACAACATTATATTGCTTTTTACCTTCCAGATACGCCCTTATTCCTGTACGTATCATTTTATGGTCATCACATATTATTATATTAGTTCGCATAGCAATTGGGATTTATAATTTGAAAATTACATTAACAATAAATTCAATTATTAAAATAAACACCACATCATACAAAATCCGTTTGAACCCAATGTTTTTATTATCAGCACCTTTGATGATAGTAGGTTTTATGGGAATATTTGATTTAGAAGTTTTCATGACCTCATATTTTTATTATCTTAAACAAAATTAATAAGGCTCAGAGTGAATAAGATTAAGTAATTACCTATAATTAATATTTAAGTTATTTACCTATACCGAGGATTAAAAAGCAGATACTGAAAATGGGATCAACTTAATTGGCTAATCTGATAAATTTCATCAAAGCTATCTGAATGAATAAACTTCATTTAGAAATGGACAAAAGTTGTTCCATGATTTTTTTAGCAACAAATCAATTTCAACTATGAGGATATTATTGGTAGACGACCATAAACTTATCAGGGATGCTTTAACGGCATATCTCGAAGATGACCCTATTTACGAGGTAGTAGCTGAAGCGAGCAACGGGGTTGAAGGCCTCATTAAAATTCAGGAAACCAAACCTGAGGTAGTGCTATCTGATATCAATATGCCAGAAATGGATGGGGTAATGTTCACCCAGGAAATCAAGAAAGCAAACCCTGAAATTAAGGTAATAGTGATCTCTATGTTCAATGATTATAAGAATATCAAGAATGTGATGAATGCGGGGGCAGATGGCTATTTATTGAAAAATTGCGGGGAGGAAGAAATCAAAAAAGCAATATCAACAGTAATGAATGGAGACACCTATTATAATGAAGAAATTACAAAAATTGTAATGGAAGGGCTAACCGGCAGGGTAGCACATTCGCCAAAAGTAGCCATGGAAATGCCATTGAGCGATAGGGAAAAAGAGGTATTAAGATTGATAATAAAAGAGCAGACAAACCAAGAAATAGCTGATGAGCTGTTTATCAGTGTAAGGACTGTTGATGCCCATAAGAGAAATATATTGGATAAAACAGGCTCAAAGAATGTTGCCGGACTGGTTTTTTATGCTTTGGAAAATAAACTATATGATGACCTTTGATATGCAAGGTGGACTGGATCCTGTTTCGGTAAGATTGCTTTTTACTAATGTCCATATGTAAAAAAAAATCCCCTTTTTCCAGGGGATGACTATCAAAACGATTAAACAAACAATGTATATTCAGACTAACAAATTTTAACAATTATTTAAAGCCCTGTTAAACCAAAGACAAATTATCGTTTTGAATATCTTGATTTGCGTTTCGGGCTATTGCCTGTTTTCAATATAATAGAAGTCATTACGGTAGGATTCAAATTCCTGGTACCTACACCAAGTCCTAAACCGATAAATTTGTTTAAATAGAATTGTGCATCCAAAGAAGGGGTGATGACAAAATTTTCACGATTTACCATACCCACACGTGCTTTAAATTTCAGGTTGAAATTTTGATTGGAAACAAAAGGCATTGCAAAGTATCCCCCAACAAACTTATACTCATGCTTAGGTCTTGATTCACTGGATTTTCCAGGTTTTACATGATAAAAAGCGCCAAACTCAAATGAGTTATTAGTTTCGAATCCAAATGCTGTTCCCAGACGAGTGGAAAATTTACTGCTCTCTGTATAAGAATATGCTTTGAACCCTTGGGTGTATGCTGTTTTTACTACAAGTGATAAAAAGCATATGACCAAAATCTGTTTTCTTAATTTGTTAACCGTTTTCATAATTTTAAATTTTTGTTTTACAATAATTACCTTACAAAGGAGGGAAGGATTTAGAACCTAGAGATTAGCCAATTGCGTATTTTGAAAAATTAGGGATATTACCTAGTGGCAGGGCTCGGCTTAAATTATATGAGAAACTCAAGGAAAACCATTAGGTTACTTCTTTACACATTGGCATATCCATTTAATGGAACTAAATGTTTTTAATTATGAGACTTAAAAAAATTGCAATTCTTTTTTTTACTTTTTGTTTGTGCGTGTAATGAAACTGATGGACCGGAGATACTTGCCCCGGAAGATGCCAAAACGGCTATTGTGGAAAGCACATCTGATTTAACAGCAGATATAGTTGGAATAACCCAATCAGAGGGGGCTGATGCACTGATAAGCCTAATTAATCTCACCAATTTGGCAGATCCTTTTAACGGCCGTACTTCTTTAAATAGAAGTGAAACCTATAAATTGTTAAAAGAAAAATCCATTCTATTCAAATCAATCTTTATACCCAAAGGATCTGTAAACCTACGCACAGACCAGCATGGTGGTTTCGATTTTGAAGCTAACTGGGGCATTTATGAATGGGTGCCAATGGAAGAGGTTTTTATAAAAACCTCCAGTGATGCATTTATGATTATCATAAAATTTCCAACCGAGGGATCGCAAACAAATAATGCCGAATTGAGAATCACCGGATACAATGAAACCCTCATTATCTATGAAGAAGATGGATTTGTTAACGAAGAATACTATCCCACGTTAATTGGCGCAGACCTATCTGTTGACGGAGAGTTGATGGTAGACCTTGCTTTTGAAGCTGGTTACAACGGTTTCGGGGATCCGGTAGTGGCAGATATTTCCCTGTTTATAAACCCTTACACCTTTGAGTTAACATTTAATGATACAAATGATTTGTCCACAAGCCTGTCAGCTTCAATTTCAAAAAGCGATAACATAATAGCCTCGGTAAGTGTGGATGTGGTTTTCAATAACATGGAAAAAGAGGATGTTTCTGTATTGGAAGGATTTGTCCAATATTTGGATCTGAAAATATCAGGAAGAATTGATGTGGCTGGAATAGTGGAAATTGAAGATTTGGGCTAAGGAGATCTCAATGAATTCATCGATCTGCAGTTAACAATAGGACTTCAGGCTGCCGGCGACATTATTCTGGTTGAGGAAGTAGATGGTAGTTTTCCTGATGAAACCGAATGGGTACCCTACGTTGAATATTCCGATGGTTCAAGAGAACGCCTTGAAGATATTTTGGAAGAAACAATTATTGAATTAGAGGACTTCTTTGATGAAGTTGGATAATTGAAAAAGGGGGTTTAATCCCCCTTTTTATCATCTTTTGAAAATGCTGAATTAAAAGCTTCTTTTATCTGTGTACCTGCTTTTTGCAGGTTTTTTTCAAATTCGTCCCAAGTCCCCCTATGCTTTTCTATAAATCCTTTAAATTCTTTTTCAATTGACTCTTTGTTTCTTTTTAGCTCTTCAAGCCTTGGATTAAGCCCATCTTTGGCTTGTTCTGTTGCTTGTTCTGTGCTTGATTTTACATCATCCAATAGTTCGTCAATTTTCTTCCCAAATTTCTTGAAAATCTTCTCAGTGGATCCTTCTGGTTTTCTTCCCATCTCTTTATTTCTTAAGTGATTCAAATATTTCCTTAATTTAATAATTATTAACAAAATTAGAGAACCGATGACCAAAAGAAAAGAACAATTCCAGCCTATACTTGAACTATTGAAATCCAAAGCAGGAGCAAAACAATTGACCTATCGAAATGTTTGCCAGGCTTTTGAACATCTAAAAACTGAATCAAAAGCTATTGTGAAAGAATTGAACAAACATATTGCCCCACTTGATAAATCAATTGTGATCGAGTTTAAAGAGATCAATGAATTTGAATTTCATTTGAAATTTTCAGGTGACTTACTGGTATTTATGATGCAGTCCAATATTATTACATTTGATCCTGAGCATGAAGTGATGAAAACCAATTATGTAAATGAAAAAGAGAGCAGAAAATATTTTGGACACATTATGCTCTACAATTTTTTGGCAGATTCATATAAATTTAATCGTTTGGATGATCCAGGCTATTTAATTGCAAGATTGCTGATCAATTGTGAGAATCACTTTTTTATTGAAGGAGTAAAACCTCTTAATTTTCTCTTTCCTGATATTAAGGCCAATTTGCTGGCTGCCCCAATGATTAACCTATTTATTGAAAAGGCCATGGTTGCGGCCTTGGAGAATGATTTAGTGGCACCACCCTATCCCAAAATAAAATACGTAAAACTGGTGCAAATGATCAATCAGAATATTGAACTCGGAAGAGGCCATAAAATAGGATTTCATATGAGTTACGGGAATTAACATACTAATGGAATAATTCTAAAAATTTAAATTGATCCCCATCAAATAGCCCTTTATCACTTAGCTTAATTGAAGGAATCACCAACAATGCCATGAATGAAAGCGTCATAAAGGGAGAGGTTAACGTAGACCCCATATCTTTTGCCATCATGTCAATTTCATGATATTGCCGCGCAACTTCGTACCCGTCTTCGATTGACATTAATCCGGCTACCGGCAATGGAAGTACTTTCTCAACCCCTGAAGCAACCGCACTTATACCTCCTTGTTCAATTATTATAAGGTTCACAGCTTTGCATATTGAATCATCATCAACACCAACAGCAATGATATTGTGTGAATCATGCGCTACTGAAGAGGCGATTGCCCCTTCTTTTAAGTTAAAGTTTTTGATCAGCCCTAGTGAAGGAGGATTTTGATCGTATCGATTGACCACGGCAATTTTCAATATATCATTTTTGATGTTAACGTGTGATTTGTCATCACCTATCGCTTTGTCTATTAGATTGGTGATCAGTTGGTTATCCAAAGCTTCAATTACCCTGGCATTTTTGCCGAAATTACTAAACCGATAGTCATTTAATTTTGTTTTATTGATATTAAAATTGTTGATGATTGGATTCCTTATATATGGAATTTTACTCGATCCATAATCTGCTACCAATTCTCCATTGATATAAGTCTGTTCAACATTAAAGTCATTAAGATCAGGTACAACAATAAAATCAGCAGGATCACCTACCCTCAATTTCCCAACTTCCAATCCATAATGATCTATTGGGTTAATGCAAGCTGCTTTTAGCACCTTAAAAATGTCAAAACCTTTTTGTACAGCCCGTTTTACCAAAAGATTGATATGGCCTTCAACCAGGTTATCAGGATGTTTGTCATCGGAGCAAAACATCATATTTTCATAATGTTCATCAATCAGTGGGATCAGTGCCTCAAAGTTTTTTGCAGCACTTCCTTCCCTGATAAGAATCTTCATCCCGTATTTAAGTTTATCAAGAGCTTCTTCAGCGGTAAAACATTCGTGGTCAGTGGT
>CBDVAV010000168.1:0-8353 GCA_965372055.1 uncultured bacterium
AATCCTATCAAAGAAGTTAGAAAGAAACACGCGAGTCTCTGCTGCATATTTGACCTGAAATAATTCGGCCGGAATTACCATAGCAAGCTTTCCAGTGGGACTTAATAGTGATGCTGAAACGACCAAAAACGGAACCCAGATATTAGTCAACTTGTTTGGGTTTAATCCCAAGTCTTGCATCATTGAAATAGCAAGTTTTCTATGTTCCTCGGGAAAACTTTGGTAACGTATAAAAGGTGGATTTCCTAAAACTACATCGTATTTATCAACCCCGTTTGATTTGAGATAGTGAAAGAAATCGGAATTGACGATTGTTGTAGAGTTAACACCCAATTCTTTAGCTCTCAACTTTGCTTTAAGTGCTTCCTCTTCAATAAGCTCAATTCCTTTAATCCGGTTCTTTAATTGCTTATCATTAACGCCAAGCTCCTTAAATCTTAAAATGGCTTCTTCTACAAAATTTCCATCACCACAACTTGGTTCAAGGACCTTTCCAGTCTCTTCACTAATTGCCCATTTGCATAAAAATTGAGCTATTTCCTTAGGTGTGTAATAGCCACCTCTTAATTTTTGTGAATCTAATTTTTCTTTTACCAGTCCCATAGTTATTCCCCTTCCCCCGTTAATTCATTTGTGAACATTTCATCATGCATTACAATATTGAATTCCTCTTGAGTAATTCCATAAAGTGTATTGACCGATCCAATAAGAGAGTTATGCAGCATGTCTAATTTTCGTTGTAGCACTACTCTCTTTACTCCATATGCGTCATTATACTGTCCTTTGGTTTTGATCAGGTCTTTTACTGATTTTACAATTGCTTTGTACAATCTGACTTCATCAGTATTATCATGATCTATTACTTGTATTGGTATATTTTCAAGAAATTGCTTTCCATGAGAATAATAGGCACCCCTAAATTCACTTGCACCGGCTTTTACCATACTTTCAAATAACGGGTGCGATAAAATTCCCATGAAATATAAAATGTCGTAATCAGAATCATTCACCAGTGAGTAATAAGGGCCATTTCCGCCTCCCGTAAATTGGACATTTCCTTCATCCAGTATATAACTTGGCTTAGTAGACAGAACATGCCAAATGAGTTTGGAAGAATTATGGAACCGGGTTAAACTTTGAGAACGGCCAAACTGATACCATTTTGGATCATTGCCATTGATACTTCTCTTTTCCAGTTTCTCTTTGTGTTGATTCAGATAAGTCCAACAAAGCGGATATGTTTCGCCAAAATATTCTTCACTAATTGCATCAGCTCTTTCTTCTTTAATCACATAGGGAAAGATCATTTGAGCATTAGGGCTGATTGTATCAAACAAGCCGAAAGACAAATCATAAATACACGGATGGCAAATACCTTTTTCGACTTCTTTTCTTTGTCCATTGGAGTTAAAAAAGAAAGTGTTCTCAGTTTCTTCTTCAGGAGTGAAAATGTATATTTTATCGGCACTTGTTTGAAGCCCAACACATATTTCAGCAAGATTTTTTAACGGTTGTGTTTGGTCTGAATTAAGTTTATCGAAAACGGCCTTTGTTTCCGGGGAAAGAAAAACCCAGGGTTCAGTGTTGAAATCATTCTTTTCATATTCCAAATATCCATCCCCTATTCGCAATATTTCAGGGGTGATCTTTTTAATTCTTTTAAACTGAAACGTTTCTCTATCTTCTTTTTGAAGAATTAATATCGCTGTGTAAGTAGATCGATCTGGGAAGACCTGAGTTACTCCAAAGTGAATAATCTTAGATAAGCTGCAAGATTCTAAAATGAACTTTCGTAATGCCTTTCCTCCTTTTATAATGAAGAATTTGTTAGGTACAATGTATCCTAGGAACCCGGTCTGATTTAATAAGGCAATTGCTCGCTGAATGAATACATAGTATTTATCTATTGTTTCCTTTTTGGCAACACCAAACCCAGAAATATCCTCCTGATAATACTTAATCTCTTCAGGTGAATATCTAACCAAATTCTGAATTCTCACATAAGGTGGATTCCCTACAATGGCATCAAATCCGTTTTTATCATTCAGAAAAGGAAATTCGGTTTCCCATTCAAATGGTTTAACCCTAAACAAAAGTTGGTCATCTTCTATTGCTTCAGGCATGAATTCATAGAACTTCTCATCAACAAGGGAATTACCACATTTAATGTTGTCTTGTAAGCTTGGTAAAACATTGGTCGCATATTGACCAATAAAATGATGTACTGAAGCCCCACTTTCCCCTTCCAGTAGTTTTAATAACAAACTGAATTCGGTAACCTCAGTTGCATAAGGATTAATATCAACTCCAAAGATGCTTTGCTCTATGACATTACGTTTTGCTTTTAAGGTCAATCCAAAGGCTTTATCAGGCAATTTAAAAATTAATTCCTGATCGGTAATTCCTTCTTCAATAAACTGTTCAATGGTAGATTTTAAAAGGAAATCATATATTGTGATCAAAAAGGTTCCCGAACCGCAGCATATATCAGCAATTTTCAGTTCAGCTAATTGAGTCGAATTTTTGCCTTCTACTAAGGGAGCAAGCGTTTCCTTAACTATTTTCTCGACTATTATTTTCGGTGTAGGTACTACACCATTGGAAGCAACTACCTCTGGTTCAGAAACAATAGAAAGTTGTCTTCCCTCATCAAGAACAACATGGCTACCCAGGAACTTTTCGTAAATCTGGCTGAGTATAGTTGGATCTACAACTGAAAAATCATAAGGGCTTAATGGATAATATAGCTCATTAAAAATGCTAATGAGCACATCAGCATCAATTTTGATATTCAATGAAAGATTGTCTTCAATGAAGTCAAAAAGACCAGAATTATACTTTTTGTCAGAATGCTGAAAAAGAGCTTTTAACTCTTGATAATTCTGGATACTTTTTAGTGTTTCAGCCCTCTCAATAGTTCTGTCCTCGCATATCCTCAGAAATACTATTCGGTTAAGCAATCGTTGGATCAGGAAGTTAATATCTTCACTTCCGAGTTGCTCATTCAATTGTACAGCGGATGTGGCCAGTCGTTCTCTCCAACTCTCTATTTGAGCAAGGAAATAATCATCAAAAGTTTCCCCTACCCTTTCATATACTGAAAACAGATCATCAAGCCGCCCCGTGGATGCCGCCTCAAACGAAATGAGATCATAGAGTTCCTCAAATGCATTTAGGTAGTCTTTAAATTCAAATAATTGAACACGTGCTACTCTCTCATCTTCCTCAGTAGATGGTTTATACCTACAGTCGTAAATGATTAGATGCTCAAAATTGGTAAGGACTGAAATACCAAGATTTGCATTCCACCCATAACGCCTTGTTTGAAAAGCTGCATTCTCAGATTTAGTAATATCTACGTGTGGTTTTTTCGCTTCAACAAAGAGCTTTCTCAACCCCTGAACTCTTAATGTGTAATCAGGATTCTTCTTCGCTTTTTCATCCTCAACATCAATCGACTCTTCTTGTATGACATCTCGTAAAAATTGATTTTTTCCTGCATCATTATCTACGTCCCAACCGAAAGACATCAATAGTGCATCAACAAAGTCATTTCGCAACTGTGTCTCATTGTATTTTGAATCCTTAAATGTATTGTAGCCATTTTTGAATAATTCAACCAGTTCTGTTAATTGAACTAAACCTTCTTCTTTTGATGTCGCAACTTTAAATGGCACTTTTGATGCGTTAAAATTTAATATTACCTTGTTTCACTGTTTTAGACCGTAAGTATTTGATTTTCTCCTCGGCTACTTTGAGTACTTCAGCAGAGCAATCTTCATTTAATAGGTCATAGCTAATTTTATCACTTAGATAAGATACCAAAAGTTCATTCTCTTTTATTTCAAAGATTTCAGACAGTTTTTTAATATGCTCCTTATTTGCTGACCTCTCATTTCGTTCAATTTTACTCAGTGTGGAAGGATCAATATCCAAATTAGCTGCTACTTTTCGAATAGGTAATCCTTGTAATTCTCTCAGGTTGCGTATAACCTCTCCAAATGTTTCCTTTTTCTGCATTGAAAATATTTTCAGGACATTTTTTGTCAAAAATACATTTTATAGACATGAGAAACAAGTGCATTTGATACCGCACACAATTGCCATTCCCTCTCTCCTTCCCTCCTGCCAAAGATGCCAAAAGAGTGCTACTTTCTGCTAATGTGAAAATGAGTGCTAATAATAAGCGATAGGCCTCCCCTACTATTAATCCCCCCTATTCATCCCAAGCTAAGTAACATAACGCAATGTACATTATATAACAAATACTAGGGATTCCCGTAATACGACGAAGGAGTATTTAACATAAGATCAGATATATAATCTGTGTGCGGCCTGTGTGGCGGGTAAGTTATATATCGATAAATCTTATGTTAACGCTTACGCCAAAGCTTCAGCGTCGGCACAAGGGAATCCCGGTCTTAACGCACCAGGCAAATCCGTATTTGAATATATAATTTTATATTATGTTAACCACGCCCGACGCCTACGCTAAAGCTACAGCGGCCGACGCTCGGCGTGGAGTCAGCGTACTGTTCGCAAGCCTCTGTGGATACTTACTTTTCTGTTATCTAACCAGGTGCTTTTGTTATGCTTGTCCCGTATTTATTACGGGATAATATGTCGTTATATTAAATAGCCGCTTGCCAAAGACATCCCTTCGGGGCGGCCAGCGCACAATCCTTGCGCTTTGCCGTACCCTGTCCAACCGTGTCCGCCCGATGTTGAAAGCCGCATTTCTATTTAACATAATATTTTGCTGCCTGATTTTCGATTGCGGTATTCGCTATCAGCAGTGTTCGTTTGGTGTTCGCAGCTCTTATTTGGGTGGCATTAGAGGTTTTTATCTCCGTGTCCTTTGGTATGAGTTGTGCATTTCAGATCTCCCTTTTTAGGGAGTTCTTTTTGGTCATACCAATGCCTTTCTAAAAACACCTCCCCGTTTCACCACAGCTAAGATTCTATTAGTATATTTGAAACCATGAACGTTCGCCTGACACAAGACCAAAAAGTCAAAATTCTTAATTCTGATGATGTGTTTAAAGTGATGCAACAAATTCTGATGCGTGAAAACAAAATTCGTAGAAATCAGGAACATTTTTTGGTTGTTGGCCTGGGCAATAAGAACAAGGTTCTTTTCATTGAATTGGTTAGTTTAGGTAGCGTCAATATTGTTCAGGTAAAACCGAGAGAGATTTTCAGAATGGCTATTTACAAGATGGCCGTGCAAATGATTTTAGTTCATAATCATCCGAGTGGGGAAGTTGACCCTTCTGAAGCAGATAAAGACTTGACTGATCGCCTCCTGAAATCAGGTGATATGTTAGGTATTGAGGTCATTGAACACCTAATCATATCCGAAAAGGAGTATTTGAGCTTTGCCGATACAGGCGTTATTAGAGAATTAAAAAGAAGCGGAAAGTATGTATTGATTGACCGTGAGAAGGCTGAGCTAACGGAATGGAAATTGCAAGTGGAAAGGGAACAGGCTGTCAACGAATTTGCTAAAGAAATGGCTAAGAAGATGAAAGATGATGGCCAAGATATTGATACAATCAAGAAATACACTGGCCTCAGAAAATGGGACATTAAGAAGCTATAGTTCAGTCCCAACATTCTCACGCATTTGCCATTTCCTCTAACCTTCCTCATAATTTATCGCATAAAAGAAATTTTGGTAATTCAAGGCCAATCACAAAAATGGCTAGCAGAACATTTGGGCATTAGCACTACCTGCCATGACAGCAATTTGCAACAACAAATCACAGCCTCACCTCAAAGACCTGAAACGAATTGCTGAAATCCTGGAAGTGGACATTCGGGAGTTATTGGTAAGTACATTGGGTGGATTTTGGTTATTGGTAAGACCCAAGTCTCGCCTTCCCGCAAACCCAGGCAAGAAGACTTGCGCCAGCGTGGGCAGGCAGGAATCTAGCAAAACAATGCTTCCACCCAACTAGCCAACGCACACCCACTGTTTTGTGCCAATGGCATCCCTTCGGGGCCAGGCCTACTCACTTGCTCGTATAACATATAAATAAGCCGTTGATCGAAGTGTCGGATACAAAGAAATCAAGCAATACAAGTGCTTCAAAGTAGGCCATCATTTAGAGGATTCCTTAGTAATTTTCTCATTGTACACACTAATCGCATCTCCAATTAATTCCTTAGCTATCAGCTCTACAATCCTTGCATTTACAGCATTTCCTAGCGCTTTATAAGCTTGCCCCTCTAATAAATTGATATTGATCGAATCTAAAGATTGCAGTCTAGCAGCCTCTTTGATGGTAATGTACCTTCTTTCCCAACCAACAATGGGTATTTGTGTTGATGTACTCGCAACCAAAGAAGGTGAATAATTGGTTCTTTTGACTCTCACCCCTGACCCGCGGAATTGAATTAACAATTTTTCAATTTTTCTTTCTTCCCCTTGGCAATTCCACTCAAATTTTTGCCAACTCGGAGGTAAGTTTTGAATGCTGGGAAGTACTGGATCTATATATTTTTTATTGATCCTGTAAAACTCTCTATTTTGTCTGATGAATCTAATTTTCCATTTCGGAAACAACCCATCCTTTGGTTTCGATCGTGCGTATTTTGGTATTCTTTCTAATTGATCCTTCTTATTCATGCCATGCAATGATTGTCCAAAAGCTCCAAGGAATGGGTCTAGAAAATCTTGGGTGAGTTCAAATGGCGTAGTTTCAATAAATGGGTAGTCCGCTCCAAACTCCATTGACCAAATTGGAAATGACGGCAACTTTCTATGAGTTGGAAGTCGATCTAAAAATTCTTGCCATATCGCAAGGCATTCAACTTCCCTATCTGGAAGTAGCTTGGAATCTTCAGGCGAAACATCAAGAATATCATGAATAGTGGTTTCAGAAGCCTCTTCTTTAGGCCAATTGAATTTTTTCAGACTTCTTTTTGATCCAATAATAAAAATCCTATCCCTTAATTGGGGAATTCCGAAATGATGAGGAGAAAGCTTTTTAAAGACCACATTGTACTTTAGCTTATTTTGAAGCGTATCTAGTATTATTTCCCAAGTTCTCCCAGAATCATGATTTTGCAAATTTGCAACATTTTCCAAAATGAAATATTTGGGCTTTCTTAATTTCAAAATTCTAGCAATGTCATCAAAAAGTGTTCCTTTGTCAAAATCATCTAAGCCAAATTGATCACCCGCCTTCGAAAATGGCTGGCATGGAAATCCTGCACATAAGATATCGTGCTTGGGTACATGCTGAGTGTATATTTCCCGAATATCTCCCTGAACCTCAACATTGAAATTTTTAGCGTATAAATTTCTTAGTTCTTCGTCTTTCTCAGATGCAAAAACACAATCATGCCCAATTCTCTTCAACCCAATATGGAAGCCTCCTAGTCCAGCGAAAAGGTCAATAAATTTCATTAGCTATCATTTGGCTGAGTCGATCATTGCACCATTTTTCAATTTCGGGTTTAATCAAGGCAAAATCAATTTCAACTAGTGATCTATAAATTCTTGGGCGATCAATGAGTAATCCCATTCTTGTTGATCTTTTGTCTACATCTCTTTTTTTCATAATAATAGGAACTGCAAAACCACTAACTGGAACAACTGGAAAATCCAATTTCTTAACCCATTCATTTATGATTACATCACTTGTTTTACTTTTCCAATTGTACCCGGCCGCACATTGGATAATAATTGAGAGATTATTACGCCTACCATCATTAAACGGACCTGTACCTAAAACATCCATCCCTCCATCATTTTGATCGGGATGAAGGTTTTGCAAAAAATTGACCAGAGATATTTTTGAAGCAAATTCTTCAAGCGTTTCATTAGGAAATCCAAAAATATATGCTGTTCCGCTAAAAAAGAATTTTGTCGACAGTTTAATGACCTCCTCAAAAAGGCTACCTGATTGTAATGGTGTGTATCCTTCAACATGATCATTACCTTCAAGAGAAAATATTAAACACATGCAATAATGAGGCTGTTGTGACCAACTCGTTAAATTGCATCTTATGACGCTTCCATCGATCTTGAAAGGAGGAATAGTACCATACAAAACTTCCCTCCTTTCAATTTCATCCCAGACACTATCAATACTTGCAAGCTCTTTCTCGTCACAATCATTACCAGTTGTTCCTTCAATAAAATTTTGAAATTCTGATTTTGAAAAATCTACAGCATTATAAACTATGTAGAACTCAACCCAATCTGCCATACTCCAAACGTCATCCAAATTTGGTATTTCATAACTAAACCTCATGATTTAGATTGTCGACTCTGGTGTAGTGGGAATAAGCTTTTTGATCTTGGTCACTTGCTCCTCCACTGACTTGAACTGACTTTTAAAAT
>CBDVAV010000169.1:0-8333 GCA_965372055.1 uncultured bacterium
TTTTTGATATGCTTAATGTAGGTTTTGTTGTTTGTGGACATACCCACATGCAATTCGACAGAAGTATTGGAAAGGTTAGGGTTATAAATGCTGGCAGTGTTGGAATGCCTTTTGGAAAGCCTGGTGCATATTGGCTCTTGCTTGGGTCAAAAATCGAACTTCAACACACTGCTTACAACCTAAACAAAGCTGCTGAACTGATACTAAAAACAGGTTATCCGCATCCTCAAGATTTTATAAACAGTATATTACAGCCTCCGTCTGAGGATGTTATGGTTGAAATATTCAGTCGTTCAGAATCAAAACAATGACCAATGTATCCCATGAAAAATTTAAAATTGTTCAGTATTCTTTTTTTAACATTCGTTTTGGATGACTTCTCCCATGCCCAGGATTGGGCAAATTTAAATCGTTTTAAAGATGAAAATGCAGAACTTGGATTACCTTCATCAGGTGAAAACAGGGTGGTGTTTATGGGCAACTCAATTACTGAAGGCTGGGGGGATAAAAGCCCAGAATTTTTCTCTGGTAAACCATACATCAATCGTGGCATTAATGGACAAACCACTCCCCAGATGCTTGTCCGGTTCAGGGCCGATGTAATTAATCTTAAGCCAGCGGTGGTAGTCATTTTAGCTGGCACCAATGATATTGCTGGCAATACTGGGCCTTCAACCATCGAAATGATTGGGGATAATATTATGTCGATGGCGGAATTAGCGCTGACCCACGATATCAAAGTTATTCTGTCATCAGTTCTGCCAGCTTTTGATTATCCATGGAAACCAGGTTTAAATCCTTCTGAAAAGATTATCAAACTGAATCAGATGATTAAAGGTTTTGCCGACAAAAACGAAATGGTCTATCTTGATTATTTTCAATCAATGGTAAATGAGAAAAACGGCCTGATGGATGAATTCACCTATGACGGTGTTCACCCCAACGAAGCAGGATACGAGGTGATGGCACCTCTTGCAGAAGAAGCGATAGCAAAAGCATTAATGCAAAAATAAACCAGGACAGATGGTAAGGTAATTAAAAAGTATACCGGATTATGTGTGATTGCAAATTTGATTAAATCCCCTTGTACCACGCTACAATAGCCTCTCCAATAGCATCGGGCTGGTCTTCCTGTACATAGTGCTTGCCCTTCCCCACGAATACAGTGGTGAGGTTTTTCATGGACTCTTCAATCTTTGGCACAAGCTTATGGGGAATAATGGCTCCGGGTTTAGCCCACAGTAAAAGCTTGGGGATTTCTGTCTCCTGCAACCAGTTTGAATAATCCGAAATAGCCTGATGGGTATCTTTTGGAAAGCCATCAATAGGAATCTCATTGGGCCAAACATATAACGGGAACCTACTGTTGTAATCGGGATATGGGGCTCGGTAATTATCCATTTCCTCTTTGCTCAACTTTCTGATTATGGCCATCTTCATCAATTTTTCCACGAAAAAATTCTTTTCCATGATCATTTTCTTTCCCTTTTTCTCGTTCCTGAACCTTTTGAATACTATTTTCATCAAAAAAGGAAATTCTTTCCATTTCGCTGGCCTTAAAATGGCCTCCATAAAAGCAATGCCTTTTACATTGTCCTGATGCCTGAAAGCGTAATGAAAACCTAAGACCGAACCCCAGTCGTGAATCACTAGCACAATATTTTTCAGCCCAAGCTTTTCGATAAACTCATCAATATAGGCAGCATGGGTTAGGAAGCGGTAATCGACATCCGGTTTGTCTGATTTGCCCATGCCGATCAGGTCTACGGCAATGACTCTTCCATGGGGAATTACATGGGGAATTATGTTTCTCCAGAGATAACTGCTGGTAGGATTGCCATGAAGAAACAAAAAGGGAGTACCCTCTCCTTCATCTATATAATGCATTCTGGAGCCTTTTACTTCCAAATACTTGGATTCAAAAGGGAATTCAGCAGAAATATCGGGTTGGTTTTTCTTAGGATTTTGATCAGAACTAATCTCCTGGGAAAAACCCGTAATGACAGTAAAAGCCAAGATAACTGTGTAGGAAAATAATATCCTACCGTAGTTATTCATCATTCTTCTAGCCTGTTTATAATGGCTTGATCTTGATATTCCTGTACATCACTTCATGGCCATGATCCTGCAAGCCAATATGACCCATTTTTGCCCTGCCGTATTCAGGGTATTCGGAAAATTTACTGTCCTTGACCAAAGCTTCCCATTCCTCAGATCCGATGTCGTACTCAACGGTTTTGTTTCCATTTAACCAATGTTCAACATGATTGTTATTTACTGTAATCCTGGCGGTGTTCCACTCACCAACGGCATTGGTGTAATCTTCCGGAGAAGCTTGCAGGTCATAATTATCACCGGTTAAGTGGGTTGTCATATTATCACCCATATCTATGTAGGTCTGATTATCAAGGATCTGGTATTCAGGTGCATTATGCCATATTGCATGATCCTCAAACTCCAGTACCAGGTATAGAATTCCACTATTTGCAGTATCACTAACCATAAAATCAAGCTGAAACTCGAAGTCGCCGAATTGCTGGTTCGTTATAATATCCCCACCGAATCCTTCTTCCTCAGTCCCTGATTTTATCACCACCAGCATTCCGTCTCGCACTTCCCAGCCTTTAGTGGGAAATGTTTCTTTGTTGTACCCTCTCCATTGGGCTGTGGATTCACCATCGAAAAGCAGCAACCAACCCTCTTCTGTTTCTGCATCAGTTAATTTGTTTATGGCTTCCTCTTCAGTTAAAGCAGTATCTTCAGAAGTCTGGTCTTCCGCTTCTTCTGTTGTCGTGTTTCCTGAGCAGGCCGCCAGTACACTTACTATTATTGCAATTAGGATTAATTGAAAATGTTTTACGAGTTTCATATTTAAATATTTTAGGATTTTATATTTACGTGATGATTTTCATTTTTTCGGGATCCCATTTTATGATCTTGTCATCATAATAGCTGTTATTACATGAAAGGGCAGGAGCGGCGGCCCTCATCCCGAAAATGGCATCTTCATTTACCGCTTTGCCGGTACGGATACCGTGGAAGAAATTGTTGAAGTGATCGTAATGAGCACCTTTATAACCTCTTTCCACTTCGTAAACCATTTCCTTTGGAGGAAGCATTCTTTTTCGTTCGCCAAATGCTACATCAAGTTCTTTCCCTTTTTGCTGTAAAAATGGATCCAGGGGTTCACTGACTATATTTTTCCGCAGGAACACCTCTGTCCAGGTCACATCCATTGCACCTTCACTTCCCACCAGCCTTAAGTATGTGCTTCCTGAAGTGCCATCTACAAAGTTTACCCGTAGAGATAGATTAAAGGGGGGATGATTAGGGGTATCAGGATAATCGAACATTCCCAACAAAATATCGGGGACCTCCCTGCCATCTTTCCAATACCT
Source organism: uncultured bacterium (assembly GCA_965372055.1). GTDB lineage: Bacteria > Bacteroidota > Bacteroidia > Cytophagales > Cyclobacteriaceae > CBDVAV01. The sequence continues at coordinate 3,399 of CBDVAV010000169.1, forward strand.
TAACCCACCGGTGGCTGCAACTTTGTTCGGACCCTTTGAACTGACGATAAAGTGGAGGCTTGAAAAGAGATGCACGAACAGATCGCCAGCCACACCGGTTCCATAATCTCTGTAATTCCTCCACCTGAAGAAACGAAGAGGATCGAAATCCCTTTTGGTGGTATTTCTGAGATAAGTGTCCCAATCTACCGTTTTACTGGATGCATCATCGGGGATGGCATATTGCCAGGCACCAGTTGGGGAATTTCTTGCCCAGAACCCCTCGGCATAGTTGAGTTGCCCAATAGCCCCAGCTTCAAACAGTTCTTTGGCTTTTTCGTTGCCAAGGGAACTCATTCCCTGGCTTCCAACCTGGAAGATTTTCTTAGTTTCGGTTTGTGCCTTGATGACCTCCTGACCTTGTTCTATTGAATGAACCATGGGCTTTTCACAGTACACATTTTTACCTTTTCGCATGGCATTCACTGATATGTCCTTATGCCAGTGGTCTGGAGTGGCTACAATTACTGCATCAACATCATTTCTTTCCAATATTTCCCTATAATCCCTTGTGGTGAAAATGTCCTTTCCCCAGTTATCTTTGGCCTTTTTCAGACGACCATCATAAAGATCGGCCACCCCTACCAGTTTTGTTCCAGGTATTTTAAGGGCTGTCTTTGTATCTTCGGTGCCCATTCCCCCGGCACCGATCAATGCAATTTGCAAGTTATCGTTTGCACTAAATTTCTTCAGTGGCAGGATTCTTTGCAAGCGGGATTTATCGGCAGCAGTTAAGATGGCAGGAGCCCCGGCAACCACCGCGGAACTCATCACCAACTTGTTCAGAAATGATCGTCTTGATTGAGGGGATTTTTTGTTTCTCATAGTTATTGGATTTTAGATTATTTTATTTCAGCTAAACAGTGAAGGTAAGGATTTTAACCTTTTTTTCTTAATGATGATCCTTTCTCTTGATCAAGGATATTTAAACAACAATACTTTTTCTTTCAGGATGAGCAATGGTAAGGAAGTGATTTCCAGCAGGTCATATAAAACTGCTATCAGCAATATACTATCTGAATAGATTAACCTACTAATTCCCCCCAAAGGATATAACCTCTTTGACTAAAAAGTTATTGAGTTTTCGAGTAATTGATATCTGTTGCTTTTACAGGGAATCTTTGAGTATCAATTGCTCCCATGGCCACCCTTGAAAATGTTGTTCCGGTTTTAGTGAAGGGACCCCAGAGATGGAGGAATCCAACATCCGCAGCAGCAAAGGAATCCGGTAATTCACCTCCAAAGTTTGTTGAATTTAGTGATAGTATATAATTTACTGATGAAGATCCATCAATATATATCACTGTTGCATAATAATCATCATCTGCTGAATTATTATCAAGGAATATTGTTTCAAAACCAGTCTCGTTATCCCCAATATCATTGGTATACAGTTCGAGGGAATCAAGAATTACAAATCCATCACTATCGAGAACTAGATTGGTAAATAGTGCAACGTCAAGGTCTACCTGGTCAATATCCGCTCCAGCACCCAAATCCCAGGTCAGGTCAAATTGCAGGCCGTTACTAGGTATTACATCATTATCAAAAATTGTAAAGGTATGTGATAAATCCCCGGTTGTGGTACTTAAAACACCAGCAGAAGTACTTATCAGGTTAAAAGTCAATGTTTTATCCACGGTTTCTATGATTGACTCATCAATCAGTTCAATCTCCAAATTGAATGATTCACTGCCCACCGGTATCATAAGAGGTGAGCTTGATATCATTTTGTAATCCCCGTTAAGGGCAGCATTCCCAGATACAGTGAAATCCAATTCGATCATCTGATCGGCAGCACGGCTCATTTGAATGGTTATAGATTGAAGCCCAGCATTTTCAATGGCATCGGAAGCACTGATAGTAAAATTTAAATTTACAGGTCCAGGATCGTCGTCTTTACAAGCTATAAGAGCCGGGATAAGAAGAATGAAGAATATATTTTTCATGATATAGGGTTTCGCTGGTTGAGCCAGTTGAACATCAAAAATAATGCCCGTAGCATAATTAACCAGTAATATAACTTTTAAAACTCAATAATAGTTTAAAAACACAATTGAATTGCTAGAACGAGCATTTAGCCTTGATGTAAATCAATCAATACTTCTTAAACTTATAACAGGTTCATTTGGGCATATTTTTGGATTTCCACAAAACAGTTATCAGGGTTGAGACCGTCTGTTTACGAAATAATTTATTTTACCGATGGCATATCAATTTGATACCTTTTATAATTAACTTTCTACTTCCAATTTAACCTTAAGATGCCTCTAAACCCTACTCGTAAATTAGCCGCAATAATGTTTACCGACATGGTAGGCTATACTAAGCTGATGCAAAGTGATGAGGCAAAGGCCAAACGGTTAAGGGACAGGCATAGAAATGTGATCAAGACCCAGGTCACAAGTTTCGAGGGTGAAATCCTGCAGTATTATGGCGATGGCACACTTTGTTTATTCAACAGTTCCATCGAAGCCATCGATTGTGCAATTCAAATACAGACCCAATTGCAGGAAGATCCAATAATTCCGTTAAGAATTGGGATCCATAGTGGCGATGTGGTGCACGATCAGGAAGGCATATACGGGGATGGGGTAAATGTAGCTTCACGCATAGAATCCCTGTCCATTTCCGGGTCTGTTTTAATCTCGGATAAAGTAATGGACGACATAAAAAGCCATCCGGCTTTTAAAGTGAAGTCGCTGGGGGTTTTTGAATTGAAAAATGTTGACAGGCCCATGGAAGTTTTTGCCCTTGCCAATGCCCCCTTGACAGTTCCAAAGAAAGAGGAAATAAGAGGCAAAGGCAAAACTGTATTTAAAAGCCTGGCGGTGTTGCCATTTGTAAACATGAGCAACGATCCTGAAAACGAATATTTTAGTGACGGAATCACCGAGGAGCTTCTCAATGCCTTGGCCAAAGTGGATGGACTTAGGGTAACTGCACGAACCTCTTCCTTTGCCTTCAAAGGTAAAAATATGGATGTGCGTGAGGTGGCAAAACAGTTGGATGTGCAAAATGTATTGGAAGGAAGTGTTAGGAAATCAGGTAACAGGGTCAGGATCACTGCGCAACTTATCAATGCCTTGGACGGATTCCATACCTGGTCAGAGACTTTTGATCGTGACCTGATAGATATATTTGAGGTTCAGGATGAAATTTCTCAAATCATTGCCCGACAATTGAGGAAAAAACTTGCTGGCAAGCAAATCTCTGAGCCTTTGGTCAAACATACCACCAATAACATTGATGCCTACAATCTATATCTGAAAGGGCAATATTTTTGGAACAAGTGGTCACCTGACAACATCCAAAAGGCCATTAAATTTTATGAGAAGTCTGCAAACCTACAACCTGATTTTGCCTTGCCCTACACAGGAATTGCCAGTTGCTACATATTCCTGGGAATTACCGGCAACCGTAAACTTGAAGAAGCTTTTCCAAAAGCGAAAGAAGCGGCCGAAAAAGCACTTCAACTGGATGATCAGCAGGAGGGATCACATTTGGCCGTGGCCATGGTCAAATACATGTATCAACTTGATTATAAAGGTGCCAGGAAATCTTTTAAAAGAGCGCTTGATCTTAATCCTGGGTTTGCTGCTTCCCATCAGTATTATTCATTTTTTCTGGCATCAATAGATGAGATAGATGCAGCGGTGAAAGAAATTGAAATTGCCCACCAACTGGACCCTTTCTCGTTGGCAATACTTTGCCATATGGGGGATTATTATTTTAAGCAGGGAAAATACGAACTGGCCATAGAAAAATTTGAACTGGTGCATGAAATGGACCAGGCTTTTAGAATGGCCTGGGAAGGAAAAGGTTGGGTACTGGTTAAGATGGGGAAATTGGATAAAGCATTGGAATGTTTTAAAGAGTTCCAAAGGTTAACAGGTTCCGAACTAAAAGGGATGCCTGGGCTTGGTTATGTCTATGCACGGATGGGCAAAGAGAAAGAGGCACGGGAATGCCTTAAAAAATTAGAGCTTAGGAAAACCCATGAAAAAAATGTTGATTTGACAATTGACTTTGCGATAATCCATACCGGATTAAGGGACTGGGAAAATGCTTTCAAATACCTCGAAAAAGCTTTGCAAAATAAAGTTGGATTACTGTTTTTATCAACCCATCCCATGTGGGAAGAAATGAGGGGAAAAAAGCAGTATCAAGCCCTGTTAAAGAAATTCGGGATCAGGTGACACAGTTTGTTGAAATCATCTTGTTGCGAGGCAAAGTTCCGTATACACGGCCATATGGGAATATATACGGAATAAATTGATATATTTATATGTGATATATACGTAATACGAATAGCCAGACGTTATGCTCAATTAAATGCTTACACCAACCGACATACACTTGATTGTGGGTGTGTTTACTAAATTAACTACACCTAACAATGTTGACATTGTACTTGGAGAAATGATATATGATGAGGCAGCAAAGAGAAAACGAGATATAGATGTAACAATTCGCTATAAAAATGAACAGGGTGAAGAAGCATCATTTGTAGGACTACAAGTCAAAGATCATGGCAGAAAACTTGGATCTCCCGAGGTTGAGCAGTTATGTCTACATTTTAAGGACTCCAAGTCAATTAAGAAGGGGGGAATTGTTTCCGCAAGTGGTTTCACTAAACCAGCAATAAATAAAGCCGCCTATCATCAAATTGATCTTTATGAATTTCGAGATTGGGATCATTCATCTAACGATCTACCCCATGTCAGGTTTGATAAAGACTTTGCGCTAACAGAAATCAGTAATGTTTTTATCAAGAAGCCTGATGTGAAATATATTATTAGTGAAAAGCTAACAAAAGAAGAACAAGCTATATTTAATGGGGAGTCTCAAGTTCAGAATACTGATGGAACACTGATTCCTCAAACTGCAACGATT
>CBDVAV010000170.1:0-8321 GCA_965372055.1 uncultured bacterium
AAAAGAGGTAAAATCACTAAGGGAACTTACGGTGTTTCACGGTTAAAAAAGAAGAATAAAAAAGGAGGAAATTCGGCAACCTCAGTTAAATCCAAGCGCAAGATGCCTGTCAAAAAATCAACCCGTAAAAAAGTAGAGGTTAAGCAGGTTGCGGAAATAGAAAAGAAACATGTAGAAGTTATAAAGGAAAAAGTGGAGGAGGTTAAAGTAGATGAAGACAAGCCAACGAAAGAGACAACTGCAAAAGTCAAAACTGAGAAAGAAACAAAAGGAAAAGACAAAGCCGAGAAAGTAAAACCTGAGAAAGATTCGGCCGAGCAAAAATCAAAGTAGGGAATCTTTTGTGATTTTATTTTGTATTTAATTTTGGAGATCGTAGATTTAGATTAATGTTAAAGAGAAATACACATAACTGCTGGTGGTGGACTAATAAATTATAGGTGAACAGTAGCATTATGTCCAATAATATTTGCCCGCTGTTCAAGCGGGTTTTTTGTTTAATGATATTTTAATAAAAATGGAAATAAACATAAATAGAAAGATTACTAATTGGTGGTGGTCTATAGCATTCCTAAAAGAGTGAAAGGCACTGCTATGTAAATATTTCAGCCCGTCAGTTCACTCTGGCGGGCTTTTTTTATAATTGATTATTTGATATGAAGAAGTATAAAATCAATACCCAGTATAGAAAATTATTAGCTGATACTTTAACACCGGTGAGCATATACTTGAGGTTACGGGATCAATTTGCCAACACAATTCTAATGGAAAGCTCAGACTATCATACAAATGATAACAGTTATTCATTTATCTGTTTTGATCCCATATCATCATTCTCGGTAAGCTTGAATAAAATAGAGTGTTGTTTCCCTGACCGGGTCTCAACTGTTAATGAGATTAGTGGTAAGGGAGAAGTACTCAATACCTTTAATGATTTCATCAATTCATTTCAATACCCGAGCCTCGATTTAAAAATCAACCCCATTGGATTGTTTGGTTACACCAGCTTTGAAGCAGCTAGGTATTTTGAAGACATAAAAATGAAATCTCAAAATGAGATTCCAGAATTACTGTATTATTTATACAGGTTTGTAATTGCCGTTGATCATTTTAAGAATGAAATATTTGTATTTGAGAATCTCCTAAATGGGCAAAAATCGAGCTTCGATAGGGTCTATTCAATTCTTACCAATAAAAACTATTCAGCTTATAAATTTGAATCAAAAGGTGAGGAAACTTCCAATTTCAACGATAGTGAATTTCTGGACATCTTGAACAAGGGCAAACAGCATTGTTTAAGAGGGGATGTTTTTCAAATTGTACTTTCCAGGAGGTTTCAGATTTCTTTTAAGGGAGATGAGTTTAATGTTTACCGGGCGTTGAGATCCATCAATCCATCCCCTTATCTGTTTTATTTTGATTATGGTGGGTTTAAAATTTTCGGATCATCCCCGGAAGCGCAGATTGTAATCAATGATAATCAGGCCAGTATTTTTCCTATAGCGGGAACTTTTAAAAGGACTGGGGATGATGAAGCTGATCGTGAATTGGCTGTAGCGCTTTCAAAAGATGTAAAAGAAAACTCGGAACATGTGATGTTGGTAGACCTTGCCCGGAACGATCTAAGCAGAAATGCCCGTGATGTTAAAGTTGAGCAGTTTAAAGATGTTCAATTCTTTTCCCATGTTATTCACCTGGTATCAAAAGTTACCGGTAAGGTGGACAAGGATGATTCATCACTTGAAATAGCTACGGATACATTTCCGGCAGGAACACTGACTGGCGCACCTAAATACAGGGCCATGGAGTTGATTTCACAATATGAAAATTTGCCCCGGGGATATTATGGAGGGGCAATTGGGTTCATGGGATTTAATGGTGACTTTAACCATGCTATCATGATCAGGTCTTTTTTCAGCAAAGCCAATAAGCTGTTTTATCAGGCCGGAGCTGGTGTGGTGGCTAAGTCCATACCTGAGAGTGAATTAACCGAAGTAAACAATAAGCTTTTGGCACTGAGAAATGCAGTGAAAATGGCAGAGCAAATTGACTTATAACATGAAGATTTTAGTTTTGGATAATTACGACTCTTTCACCTATAACCTGGTCAAAATAATCCAAGACCTTGGGTATAATGATAATATAAAAGTCATCCGCAATGATAAACTCTCACTGAAAGAGGTAGATCAGTTTGATAAGATTTTGATCTCCCCTGGGCCGGGAATTCCCGTTGAGGCGGGGATAATGAAGTCTTTGATCAAAACCTATGCGCGGACTAAAAGTATCCTCGGCATTTGCCTCGGTCATCAGGGCATTGCGGAGGTATTTGGAGCAGAGCTACTTCTGATGGATACGGTATTGCACGGTATTGCAAATCGCATTGATGTTATTGAGCATTCATATTTATTCAATGATGTACCTGAGACGTTTCAAGCATGTCATTATCACTCCTGGACTGTTGATCCCAAATCAATCAATGGAGCACTTAAAGTTTTAGCCTTGGATGAAGATGGGAATATAATGGCTTTATCTCACAAAAAATACGACTTGGCTGGTTTGCAATTTCATCCAGAATCTATATTGACACCAGTTGGGGAAACCATCATTAAGAATTGGATAAATAATAAATAATAAAAAGTAAAAAGTAAAAAGTAATGAAAGATATACTAAATGAACTCCTTAATTATAAAACCCTGGATAAGAATTTAGCCAAGGAGGTGCTATTGAATTTAGCAGCAGGCCGTTACAATAACAGCCAAATGGCATCATTTCTTACTGTTTTTATGATGAGGAGTATAACTGTGGAAGAACTAGAAGGATTTAGGGATGCCATGCTTGAGGTTTGCATTCCAGTTGACCTCAAAGATTATGATGCAATGGATCTGTGCGGTACCGGGGGTGATGGTAAAAACACATTTAACATCTCCACCTTATCATCTTTCATTGTAGCTGGGGCTGGACAACATGTAGCCAAACATGGCAACAATGGCGTTTCCTCAGTGTGTGGCTCTTCAAACCTTTTGGCACATTTTGGATATGAATTCACCAACGAGCCGGACGAATTGTTTAGAAGCCTAGATGAGGCAACTATTTGCTTTTTACATGCCCCTTTATTTCACCCGGCAATGAAAAATGTGGCACCAGTAAGGCAAGAACTGGGTGTTAAGACATTTTTTAATATGCTTGGGCCCATGGTGAACCCTTCATTTCCACGAAAGCAAATGGTTGGGGTGTTTAGCCTTGAACTTGCCAGGTTGTATGGGTACTTGTATCAAAAAGGTAATTCCGACTATGCAATTGTACATTCCCTGGATGGTTATGATGAAATATCTCTGACCGGCCCATTTAAAATGGTCAGTATAAATGGGGAGGAAATTTTGTCTCCAACGGATTTGGGGATGACGGAAATTTCCCGTGATCAAATTTCAGGAGGAGATTCTATCGGGGAATCGGCGAAAATTTTCCAAAAGATATTGAATAGTGAAGGTACAACTGCACAGCAAGAAGTAGTGATTGCCAATGCTGGCATAGCCCTTTTTTCTGCAAATCCGGGATTGCCCATTAAGGAAGCAATAGAAAAAGCAAGAGAGTCATTGTTATCAGGAAAAGCACTGAAATGTTTCAAATCTTTATTGAATAAGAGAAAATCTGTCTCATTAAATACTTAGGAATGAATATTCTTGAAATAATTGTATCAAACAAAAGGAAGGAAATTGCCAGAAATAAAGAGCGATTTTCCATAAAGGAATTAGAGGCATCCCCTTTTTTCCAAAGACAACCTTTATCCTTGAAAAATCACTTATTGATGAAGGACAAGCCGGGGATTATAGCTGAGGTAAAAAGGAAATCACCATCAAAAGGTGATATTAATTTGAACATTTCTGTGGTAACCACTACCATCGGCTATGTGAAGGCAGGTGCTTCGGCACTTTCGATATTGACGGACAATGAATTCTTTGGCGGAAATAACGAAGATCTCATCATCACGAGAAAAAGTAATTCTTGTCCAATACTCAGGAAGGATTTTATGTTGGAAGAATACCAGATTATTGAAGCAAAATCAATTGGAGCAGATGCTATTCTTTTAATAGCTTCTATTTTGAACCCCTCTGAAGTATCAGATTTATCAAAATTTGCCAAATCATTGCAGATGGAAGTGTTCCTGGAGGTTCATTCCAAATCTGAATTGGAAGATTATTTAATTGACTCCATTGACCTGGTGGGAGTGAACAACCGTGACCTGAAATCTTTTGAAACCCAGTTGGACAATTCCCTTGATATTATTGAATTAATTCCTCCCGGTTACCTGAAAATTTCAGAAAGTGGAATAAATACCCCTGATGATGTAATCGCCCTTAAAAGAGCAGGGTTTGATGGATTTTTAATAGGGGAGGCTTTTATGAAGGCAAGTAATCCGCATAAAGCCTGCAGGATATTTATTGATACTTTATATACTAAGATCAAACAACAAGAAAAGGCATTTTCCAATAATTGAATTCAGAATTTAAATGGAACATCAAAATCTGAAATTAAAAGTCTGTGGACTGCGGGATATCAAAAACATCAAAGGTATTATTGATATCAAGCCAGATTATATGGGATTTATCTTTTACAAACCATCACCCAGGTATGTTGGAGAATTGCTTTCAGTTGAATTGATGAACACTATACCTTCGAATATTGAAACGGTAGGGGTTTTTGTGAATGAGGATATTGGAAATATAATAACCATTGCCACGAAATATAGACTGAATCTGGTACAGTTACATGGAGATGAATCGCCCGGTTATTGTAAGAATTTGCAAGAAAAGGGTTTTAGGATCATCAAAGACTTCAGGATATTTTCAAAAAAGGATTTGGAACTGGTAAATGCCTACGAACCTCATATTGATTATGCCCTTCTGGATAGCAGTGGAACAAATTATGGAGGCAATGGTGTGAAATTCGATTGGGATCTTTTGGATTATTATGACATTGATGTCCCATTCTTCCTCAGTGGGGGTATCAGGCTTGAGGATGTTCCAAAAATTGCATCGATAAAACATAACAAACTACATGCAATTGACGTCAATAGTGGCTTTGAAATCGAACCAGGGCATAAGGACATCCTGAAACTAAAAACCTTAAAAGATAAGATGATATGTTAAAACTAACACACATGAAGGGGAAATATTCGGTTGATGATCGGGGTTATTACGGAGAGTATGGCGGTGCCTACATCCCGGAGCTCTTGTTTCCCAATGTGGAACTATTGAGACAAAATTATCTTGGGATAATCAACGACCCTTCCTTTAAGAAAGAGTACAGTGATCTGCTTCATGATTACGTTGGAAGACCTACACCACTGTATTATGCCACCAGACTATCAGAGAAATATGGTGGCCAAATCTATTTGAAAAGGGAAGATTTGAACCACACTGGGGCTCACAAAATAAATAATACCCTGGGACAGATACTGCTGGCAAAAAGACTAGGTAAGAAGAATATAATTGCAGAAACTGGCGCAGGTCAACATGGGGTGGCCACGGCAACAGTTTGTGCATTAATGGGTTTAAAATGTACTGTCTTTATGGGCAAGACAGACATGAAAAGACAAAAGCCAAATGTTGAGAGGATGAAGATCCTCGGTGCAGCAGTAATGCCCGTGGATAGTGGAAGTATGACCTTAAAAGATGCCACTAATGAAGCATTAAGGTATTGGATCAATCACCCTGATGACACGCACTATGTGATTGGATCCGTAGTTGGCCCCCATCCTTACCCTGATATGGTTGCCATGTTTCAATCTGTGATCAGTCAGGAGATCAAAGATCAATTGCTTCGGGTCAATGGATTTGAAAATCCTGATTATGTGATAGCCTGTGTGGGTGGTGGCTCTAATGCCATTGGTGCATATTATCATTTTTTAGAAGATGCTGAGGTTACTTTACTTGGAGTAGAAGCCGCGGGAGAGGGTATAAAATCCGGTAAGTCAGCAGCTACTACAGTATTGGGAAAGACGGGGATATTACATGGCAGCAAGACATTGCTGATGCAAACGGAAGATGGACAAGTAGTAGAACCTTACTCAATTTCTGCTGGATTGGATTATCCTGGCATTGGCCCCGTACATGCTTACTTGAAGGATACAAAGCGTGTGATCTTCAAATACGCTTCGGACAAGGAAGCGATGGAAGCAGGTTTAGAACTCAGTCAATTGGAAGGTATTATTCCGGCCATTGAATCTGCCCATGCACTGGCCATTCTGGAGAAAATGAAATTTTCATCTTCTGATGTGGTGGTAGTCAACCTATCCGGTAGAGGCGATAAAGACCTTGAAACCTATATTAATTGGAGCAAACAAAATTAAGCCAGTGATGAAGCCATTAAATGGAGAAAAAGTATTGGAAAGAAATCGTATTGCACGACTTTTCTCTTCAAATAAAAAAGATATATTATCAATCTATTTTACCGCCGGATATCCTAAATTGGATGACACGGTTACAATTATTGAAGCTTGCGAACGCTCAGGTGTTGATCTGGTGGAGATTGGTATCCCATTCTCAGACCCGGTGGCTGACGGGCCTATCATCCAAAAAAGCAACAAAATCGCTTTGGACAATGGAATTTCGGTGCAGCGATTATTTGACCAATTAGAGAATATTAGAGATAAAATTTCCATCCCTATTATCATAATGACCTACCTTAATCCGGTCTATCAGTATTCGGTCAATAATTTTTGTGCAAAATGCAGCAAGATCGGGATTGATGGGCTGATCATACCTGATCTACCTTTGGATGAATTTGAGGAGCATTATTTATCCTTTTTTGATCAATATGAACTGAAGCATATACTTCTTGTTACACCAAATACCTCTGACGAGAGGATAAGGGAAATAGATCGTTTATCTTCTGGCTTTATATACTTGGTTTCCTCATCAGCTACTACAGGTGTACAAACCGGGATCCTGGATCACCAGCAAAGTTATTTTCAAAGGATCAGAAAATTGAACCTGAATAACCCAGGAATGGTCGGCTTTGGCATTTCTGACAGCCAATCCTATGAATTAGCTTGTAAGTATGCTTCTGGAGCAATAATTGGCAGTGCATTTATTGAAGCAATTGGTAGGGGTGGCAATATGAGTGGTAATGTAGAAAATTTTGTAAATAAAATTAAAGGGACAAAATAGTCAAAATCCAAAGAAATTCACCTAACAAATAATTAAGCTTGAAATCAAAGATGTCTCTGTTGGCCTAGGAAATAATATCTTATCGATTAATAAAATAGATCACAATTTAAACTTGCATAATTGCCTAAAAATCATTTAATTACTATGACTTATCAACTAAGCATGGTTAAGAGCTTTCAAGGAGTAAGGGTTGAAAAGCCAAAAATACCCAAAAGGCAACCTATCCTGGTTTCAGATTATATGGCAACCAATCTGATTACTTTTAGAGCAGAGCAAACTATTTCCGAAGTGATTGAAGTCCTGGTACATAATAGAATATCTGGAGGACCGGTCATTAATGAGGATAACGAGTTAATAGGGGTAATTTCAGAAGGTGACTGCCTGAAAGAGGTAGTAAAAGGTAAGTATGACAATATTCCTATATTATCAGGTACGGTAAAAGAGCATATGGCTACCAATATTGTTAGTATTGGTGCCGAAACCAATATTTTTGAAGCTGCCCAGATGTTTCTCAATCGCAGGTTAAGGAGATTTCCCGTCATAAAATACGGCAAGTTGATAGGGCAAATCAGCCAAAAAGATGTAATGAAGGCAGTAATTAAAATGAAAAGTGCCAGGTGGCGGTAGTCGTTACTATCGCATAAAACCGTTGTTTACAATCAATCTCCCACAATCCCAAAATAAAACAACATCCCAAAATAGGACATATTCCATTTTGTAGACTATGTTTTTACTGCCCAGGCCTTGATTTTCAAATTGGTATGGCTTTGGAATATGTATGTTCAGTAAGAGGAACATAAATCTTACTAAGATAAATCATGAAAAAGCCTTTAGTATATATTGTTGAAGACGATGAAGTTTATTTAAAAGTGATCAAACACAAGTTGGAAGAACACGGGTTGAACAATTTGCAAACCTACCGAACAGGTGAAGCGTGTTTAGCTGATATAGAAAAATACCCTGATTATTTGATTTTGGATTTTAGCCTTGAAGGGTTAAATGGTCTTGATGTACTTAATGAAGTGAAAGCACAATCAAAAAGTACAAAGGTCATTATCCTCACTGTTATTGATGATAAAGATCTGGCGCAAAAATGTATTGATGCAGGAGCTGATATATATATTGTTAAAAATGAAGAGGGATTAAGAAAAC